>NZ_JBFBAZ010000114.1:0-26077 GCF_040682475.1 Hamadaea sp. NPDC051192 | reverse complement strand
CCGAAGGGTGACCCACTCTCCCGGCCACACCACCGGAGACCGACCTACACGTGAGCCCGTACACACACCGTCACGTCAGGCCGTACGCGGACAGCTTCCGGGCTGCTGTGGCCGAGGAACGCCGACAGCACCGGCAGCCGGGACGGGACGTCGACGCCGGCCTGGTACCAGCCGATGAGCGCGTTGACCGCGAAAGTGTGCCGCAGGTCGTGGATGCGCGGGCGTCGCCGCCCGGGCGGAGTCTGGATGTCCGCGGCGGTCAGCAGCCGGGCGAAGATCTGCTGCGCTGTGTGTTGTTGCACCCGCCTGCCGGTGGTGGTGAGGAAGAAGGCGGGCGAGACCGCAGCGGGGCAGAGCCGGTCGCGGCGCGCCGCATAGCCGGCGAGCATCACAACGGTCGTGGCGTGCAACGGCACCAGCCGGGTCTGGTCGTTCTTGCCGGTCACCGTCAGCACCGCCTCGCGTTCGTTGACGTCGTCGCGGTCGAGGGCAAGGGCCTCACCCACCCGCAGCCCGCTGGCCGCGATGAGGCTGATCAGCGTCTGCATCGTGGCCGCCGCCAGCGGCGCGGCGATTGTGCCGGCCGCGTGCACCAGCCCGGCGATCTCCTGCGTTGAGTAGTGGTGGGGCGTCGGCCGGTGCGCCCGGCAGGGCAGCAGCCCGGGTGGTGGGACCTGACAGTGCGGGTCGAACGCGGCCAGGTAACGGGCGAAGCCGCGCACCACCGCCAGACGCCGCTGCCGATGCGCAGCCGTGGCGTTGCTCGGCTCGCTCGCCCACCCGATTGCCGCCGCGACCGTGACCGTGGCCAGGCCGTTGTGGTCGAGCCGGTCGGCGAACTCCAGCAGCATCTGCCCCTGCCCGCGCAGCTTGAACCCCAAGCTGCGGCGCATCGCCAGGTACTGCTCAACATGCATTCGGATGCTCATCGTGGCGCTCCCTGCGGGCAGGGCATCGCCAACTCAGCCAGCCGCGCCTGATCCAGCCGGGCATAGATCGCGGTAGTGCGCTGCTGGGCGTGGCGCAGCAACTGCCCGATCTTCTCCATCGACGCGCCAGCTGCGAGCAGGTCGCAGGCCGCGGCGTGCCGCATCCCGTGCGGCCCGAACCGCGACACGCCGACCCGGGCGCAGGCGGCGCCCACCAGCACCGTGACAGCCGAGACGGCCAGCCCGGTGAACGGCGCCTTCACCCTGATGAACACATTCCGCGCGGCGGTGGCCGGTCTGGCGTGCAGCAGGTAGTCGGCGATCGCCGCGCCGACATCGGCCGGCAACGGCAGCACATCGACCCGGCCGCCCTTGCCGCGCACGATCAGCTCACCGGCGCGCCAGTCGATGTCGGCCAACTCCAGCCGGGCGACCTCGCCGCCCCGCATCGCCAGCCGGGCCAGCATCAGCAGGATCGCGTAGTCGCGGCGGCCGACCGCGCTGTCGCGGTCGCACCCGGCCAACACCGCCCGGACATCGTCGTGGCGAGCGGCACGCGGTCGAACCAGGTTGCGGGGCCGGCCACGTCCAGCTGGGACTGCGCCCGCCAGCGCCACCGCGATGTGCCCGGCCAGGTGCAGGAACCGCAGCAGCGACCGCAGGGCGGGCAGCGTCACCATGTCCAACGCGTTACTGCGCCGCCGCGATGTCCAGTCCCGCACGAAGTCGACGACCTGCCTCGCCGACAACCGCGGCAGCGACCACTCCACCGGCTCGGGTAGCCAGGTCAAGAACAGCCGTGCGCATCGCAGGTAGTGCTTCACCGTGCCCGCGGCCAGCCCGCGCTCGTCTTCCAAATACCGTTGGTACTCGGCCAACAGCACTTCTGTCGGCGTCGTCGCGACCATTGCCGAAGGTGGTGGGACGGCCCCCGAACGGCGCAGATACCCCAGCAGCGGCGCCAGCGCCCGCTCGCTCACCCCAACCCGGACACCCGCTGCCCGACGCAACCGTTGGAACTCCTGCACGACCTCGCCGGTCAACGCGGCTGCGACTAAGCCACGCGCGGACAACCAGCCACTCAGATCCGCCAGCCGATGCACATGCTCAGCGATCGTGTCCGTGGCGAACCCTTGACCGGCCAGATCCTCACGCAGCCCGTCGACGAACGGCGCGAGCGGCCCATCCACCACGATCCGTCCGTGACCTCGCGCAACACCTTCCGAGTCCATGATTCTTCTCCTGTCTGTCGAGGGACCCATCGACCAGACACGAGAAATCGCCCACCACGACGGACAACCGATGCGCAATGCCGAGCAGCAACCACAGCATCAGCTCACTGAGCAGCGCCCACCAAGCACGGCGCGGCATAACCGCCCTCTCGTCATAAGGGACGAAGTCAGCCGGTGTACAGCGTCAGTACTCGGGGACGGCGGGTCGGACGGAGAACTGCCAGCTCGGAGTGTTTCTGGCCTACGTCACACTGCACGGCCGGACACTTGTTGACCGGGAGCTGTATCTGCCGCAGAGCTGGTGCAACGACCCCCGCCAGGCGGGCCGAGGCCGCGGATACCGGCGCACGTTCGGTTCGCCACCAAGCCCGCCCTCGGGCTGCAGATGCTGCGCCGGGCCATCGATGCCGCTGCCCGCCCGGTGGGTGACCGCCGACGAGGCCTACGGCAAGGACAGCAAGTTCCGGCTCTGGCTGCAGCAACGGCGCATGCCCTACGTCCTGGCCGTCGCGTGCAACCAGGAGATCCCTACCAACGGAGGCAGCATCCGCGCCGACGCTCTCGCCGTGGCAGCGCCGGTCTCAGCGTGGAAACGGCGCAGCTCCGACGACGGCACCAAAGGCCCGCGCCTTTCGACTGGGCCGTGGCCACCTTGCCCGACACCGGCACAGCCGATCACGGGTATAGCCGCTGGCTGCTGATCCGCCGGTCGATCACCGACCCAACTGGGCTGGCCTACTACTTGTGCTACGGGCTGATGGCACCGGCGACGAGCAGCTGATCCGCGTCGCCGGCGCGAGGTGTGCGATCGAGGAATGCGTCCAGACCGCGATAGGACAAGTGGGCCTCGACGAATTCAGGTGAGCCGAATTCGACCTCACGGCGGACTGTGCTGAACTGCGTTTTCACGACTTCGGTTCACTGCAAGTCACTAGGCGCACGCACCCCCACCTGGTGACCCGCTGACGACCGCGCCACGGCGCTCGTTGAGGTGCGGAAACAGCACCCGAAACCTCAACGCGATGCGGTCACGGGCCACACTCGGGATCGACATGCCACAAAGGACGCCTGCAAAGCCGAAAAGATCACCTTGTTTCTTTACAGGTTCATTAACTGCGGAATCTGTTGACCCGAGTTCCCAAATCGGCGCAGCTCCCGCCCGCTTGCTGTCGACTAGACACCTTTCGCGATTAGGGTCTGGTTGGCGTCCACTATGCCTCTTGCGAGTGATCGCTTTGATGAGGTTCGTCCGGTTATCTGGATTCATGCGGTACGGCGATGGTGGTGGCGTCAACCAGGCCGGGCGAGTCCGGCGTGAGCAGGTGCGGCGGCAGGCCGCGCAGATGTTCGCCGACGGCAGGTCAGCGCTTGACGTCGCCGCGGCGTTGGAGGTTTCGACGAAGAGTGCCTACCAGTGGCGGCGTGCGTGGGTTGCCGATGGCGAGCAGGCGTTGGCATCCAAAGGTGCGCCGGGGCCGGACACCATTCTGTCCGATGCCCAGCTGCAGCTGCTCAAGGTCCGCCTCGACGCGGGACCGGCCGCCGCTGGCTACGGCGAGGACCAGCGCTGGACCTTGGCCCGGATCGGCACACTGATCGCGACCTTGTTCCACCGCCGCGTGAGCGTCACCACCGTGTGGCAGGCGATGCGACGGCTGGGCTACACCGCACAGCAGCCGATCCACCGCGCCATCGAGCGTGACGAGCAGGCCATCACACACTGGCGCCGCTACCAGTGGCCGGCGCTAAAAGAGTCGCGTACCGGCTGAAGGCCTGGATCTGTTTCGCTGACGAGTGCGGCAAAACGCTGCGCGCAGCGAAGGCCACCACGTGGGCACCACGCGGGGTGACACCGGTGGTGAAGGTGACTGCGGCGGGCAACGCGCGGGTGTCGGTGGCCGGGATGGTCTGCTACCGGCCCGGCCACCGCAGCCGCCTGATCTATCGCACGATGACCTACCGCGGGCGCAAGGGCGAGCCGAAAGGCTTCCGGGAAGCCGATCTAGCCCGCCTGCTCGACACCGCTCGCCAGCAGCTCGACGGGCCGATCGTGCTGATCTGGGACCGGCTGGGCACCCACAAGTCCACCCAGATGCAGACACTGATCGCCGACCGGCCCTGGCTGCGCGTTTATTACCTGCCCGCCTACGCACCCGAGCTCAACCCGACCGAGAAAGTCTGGTCGGCGTTGAAGCGCAGCCTGGCAAACCTGCCCGTCCGCACCGCCGCCACACTGACCAAGGCGGTCAAGAACCGTCTTAAGCGCATGCAGTACCGCCACGGGCTCGTCGACGGCTACTTCACCGGAACGGGTCTATCTCCACCCAGCCCTAACAGACCTTGATCGCGAAAGGTGTCTAGCGAGATCACCACGTCAACTATGAGGGCAGCCTACGAGGAGCCGCGGTCTGACGGAATGCGCTCCCGTCGCACGGCGGGGTTGGAGTGAACATGCGAACCTAGACACCGTGGACCTGACCGATACGCAGAGCACGCTGACCCTCGTCTGCGCCTTGGCGATCCTGATCGGGACCGTCGGAGTAGTGGTTCCAATCGCCCCGGGCTTAGTCCTGAGCTGGGCTGCCGTGCTCGTCTGGGCGTTGTTCTCCGACGCGGACTGGGGTCGCTGGATCGTGCTGTTCATCGCGACCTTCGTCGCCCTGGCCGGCACCGCCGCGAAGTACGCCTGGCCCGGCCGCCGCCTAAAGCAGAGCGGCGTACCGAACTGGTCCATCATCCTCGGCGGCCTGCTCGGCATCGTCGGCTTCTTCGTCGTCCCCGTCGTCGGCCTGCCCCTCGGGTTCGTCCTCGGCATCCTGCTCGCCGAATGGACCCGCCAACGCGACCTCAAACCGGCCCGGGCTGCGACCTGGCACGCCGTCAAGCCGTCGGACTGTCCATGCTGATCGAGCTCGCCGCCGCCCTCGTCATCGCCGTCACCTGGATCGTCGGCGCGATCGCCGCCTGACCCGATACGCCCAAATCAGGCCGGGCCAACAAAGCGGCCGAGGTCTCCCCACTCCCATTGAGCACTCCCAGAGTGCACACGAGAGCTTGCACGAACGTTAGTAGCTTGCCTGTATCAGACTCCGGCCCAATGCCGAAGACCAAGTTCATGGAACTGACCGTTGGAGCATAGCCATTCCACCATAGTGGTAGGAGCCATGCTCGGACCATACTCAGCCAGGCTCTGATGGACAAACCCTCAGCCAGAGCTCGATGGGCGAGGCTCGACCGAACGGATCGCACGGCACAGCGGACTCCGGGTCGACCCCTTCGCTACGGATACGGCGTAAACCACCCGCTCGTGCCGACCCGCCCAAGTCCTGTCGCCTCATCGAGGCGACAGGACTTGTCTGTACGTGCAGCGCGAAGCGTACGTACGTTTGCCAGCTGGGGCAACGGTCTGATCGGTCGTGATTGCCGACCCAGTCCCAGCTTCGGCGATTTCCCATAGTGGTTATCGGCGAGGGAGATACATGCCACCAATTACCACTGGGTCTGCTTCTCTCGAGTAATAGCCTGGCGGCGCGATCAACACCGAATCGAAGATGTCTCGTTGCGAGTTACGCCGGAATCCGAGGGCTACCTGCGGACAGGTGGGATGCTGCAGCTCCGCGTCTGTTACCTCAACGCCTTGATCGGCAAGAGATTGAAGAACAGCCGATGCACGACCTGCAAACACGTCCAAACCTAGCGCTCTAACTACCCAGGTATTTCTCGTTCGGGGACGCCAGATCTCGATAGCACTAACGCCTTCACCGAATTCGAACAACGCGAAGAGGTCAAATCCTTCCGGTTCATCGCGAAGGCGCAGCTTTTCGGGCTCACCCGGCAAACCTGTCAGCGGTTCGGCGTCACCCCAGGTCTCGAGAGCGACACTCGCTTCGCTCGAGGACATTCCGAACCGGAGCGGGGGTAACCCAATGTTCGGTGTGAGTTCAAGTATGGTCGCCATCTAACACCCAATCACCTTCGACGCCCCAAAGTGTGCGAGGTATCGCTGGTATGCCCGGTTAAATTGCAGGCTATCCAGCATCTCCTGTATCTCGCCGTCGTAGAGCGTACCAAACCTTCCACGGATGTCAGCGAAATCCATTTCCATAGCTACCTCGATGTAGCCGAGGTCAATCCAGAATTGCTGCTGCGCACGGTAATCCTTGTTGATTTGTCCGCTCCCCGTGCTCAGAAGCTGGCGGTGATGCTCCTCGGCCATTCGAATAGCCGGACCAGAGGAACCAGTCTTGCCGAAGATGTGCTTCCAGTTGCGGTATGAGTCTTGGGCTGGAATGTGGTTGATCTCGTTGTCGTGGCCAGACGGCCGGAGTCGCCCGTACCAACCGCCGTCGATGTTGAAGTAGATGTCGTCTGGATCCCAATCGCCCCCGCCGCCGCATCCTCCCCCGCCACCGCCACCGGCGCTGCCGCCGCCTGCACCGCCGCCGGCGGCCTGTGGTTGCGCTTCTGGCTCGAGCTTTTCCTCGATGATCTCGATGCTGCCGGGCTCTGCCTTGCCTTGCCCGTTGGCGGCTCCTGCCGTGTGTGAAGGGCCGGAGTCTCCGCCACGGTCCTCGATCGCTTGGACGGCGTGACCGCCGCCGTAGCCGCCAGGCGTGACCGCTGCGTCTTGTGCGCTGGCGCTCGCTGAGGCAGCGCCTTGGCAGGACATGCAGCTGGGGCCGCCGATGTACCCGCCGCTGGGTGTGTAATAGCCGGGCGTTGAACGCACAGGCGGACGGTTGAGGATGCGCCCGGGAGCGGATTCTGGGCCCTTGATGCGGATTTGCCGTACGGGTGGCCTTGGAGGTGGCACTCGAATGCCGATACCAGCCCCACCACTACCTCCTGCGGCGCTTCCGCAGCAGCCGCCGCCGAGCATGGGCATCTTCATCAAAAGACCGCTCGGATCGCTATAGGTGAGGGGATTGCTGCCCGCGTAGCTGTATCCGTTGAGTTGTTGCAGATTGGTGCCGTCGAAGATGGGGTCCAGGCTGATGAAGCGGCCGGTGGCTGGGTCGTAGTTGCGTGCGCCGAGTTGGGTGAGGCCGCTATTGGTGTTGGCGGGTTGGTTGAGGAAGCCTCGGTTGTCGATCCAGGTGACGGTGGCGCCACGTGGTTCGCCGTAGGGGGTGAACTGTCGCCAGGTGGGGTTGTAGGTGGTGTAGTCGAGTTTGAGGTCGGAGGTTCCGTGGGGGTCGCTGAGGGTGTAGCTGTAGTTGGTGCCGCTGCCGGTCCGGACTGCGGTGCCGCCGCCGGGGAGTGCGTAGTAGCGCGCGCCGGTGAAGGTGTTGGTGGTGGTGTTGAGGGTGTGTTGCTGGCCGTCGGCGTAGAGGGTGGTTGAGCTCGGGTCTTTTTGGAGCAGGAGGTTGCCGTCGGCGTCGTATATATAGTTCGTGATGTTGTTGGTGGCGCCGACGACGGTGGTGTTGCGGGTGAGCTGGCCGGCGGCGTTCCACTCGAGGGTTTGCGGGCCGAGGCCGGCGTTGCGTCCGGTCATGTTGCCGGCGGTGTCGTACGTGTAGCTGGTCGGGCCGGTTGTGCTGCCTGTTGTGCTGGTGAGGGTGTGGGGTTGGTTGGTGTTGTTGCCGTTGTAAAGGTAGTCGGTGGTGGTGTCACTGCCGCTGGTCAGGGCGTGTTTGGTCTGTTTTCTGCGGTTGGATTGGTCGTCGAGTTCCCAGCTGGTCCAGTAAGCGCTGGTGGTCCCGAGGTTGTCGCCGACCATGCTGTGGTTGGCGAGCGTGGGTCTCGTGGCGCAGTTGTCGGTGGCGGTCCACGCCTCGGTCAGCCGTCGTAGGTTGTCGGCGACGGTGTTGTAGACGAAGCATTGGGTTTCCGAGGTTGTGGTGGAGCCGAGCCGGGTGGAGATCTGTCGAGTTACGTTGCCGGCGAGGTCGTAGTCGTAGTGCTGTTGGTCGAGGGTTCGTGCGGTGGCTTGCTCGGTTTTCAACAGCCGGTCGGTGAGTCGTCCGGTGTGGGGGTCGTAGGTGTAGGTGATGTTGCTGGTGCCGTTGACGGCTGAGCCGATGATTGTGTAGCTGATGCGGCCGTTGGCGTCATACGTGGTGTTCTGCGTGTAGCCGGCGAGGCCCGCCATGGTGGTTGGCAGGTCGAGTGTTCCGGAGTAGTTGCGCTGGACGGTTTCTGCGGGGAGGCCGCCTTTGGCGTAGTAGATGTCGCTGTCGGGTAGCCCGACGTCCGTGGTGTAGGTGTGGTCGGTCTTCCAGTCCCCGGCCAGGCTGGTGCCTTCAGCTGGTGGCAGCGTGATGATGGTACCGGTGGCCTTGCCGAAAATGTTGATGTTCTTGACGCGGACTGTGTAAGCGCTGCCGCCCCAATAGGCCGTCGACGAGGTCTGGTGGCCGATCGGATACTTGACGGTGTAGGTGATGTCACCGTCGGAGTTGTCGTAGACCCATTTCGCGACCTGGTTCGCTCCCGTTTGACCGTTGTCGATCTGGGCGGTGAGGTCGGAAACGTATTTTGCGGTCCTGCGGTTCAGCGCGTCGTACTTATAGGAGACGGTGTTCCCGCTGGTGCGGCTGTCTTTGGCTTCGGTAAGGTTACCGTTGGCGTCGTACTTGTACGTGCTCTTGCCGGCATCGGGATCGGTCTTCGATTTTGCCTGGCCGAGCAGGTTGTACTCGGTGGTCCAGGTGCTGCCCGCTTGAATGACGGTGTTCTGATTGCTGTGGCCGTCATAGCCGTAGGTCGCGGAGGTAACTGCCCCACCGCTGAGGCTGAAGGTTCCGGTAAACGTGTCAGCCGGCGTTGTCAGCGTGGGCAGGGTTTTGTAGTCATCGACCTGGCTTGTCCGCCCGATCGGATCGGTGATAGTCGTGCGGATCACTGCGCCCGTCGACGGAACGCTCGCCGATCCGGACGGAAGCAGTGTCGGTCCCGTCGGGACAGTTGTCACACGGTCGCCGGTGTACACGTTCGTGGCAGTAGAGATGATGGCGTTGTCTTTGGCCTTCTGGCTGTAGATGACGCGGCCGAGTCCGTCGTAGGTGTAGTAGGTCTGGTCGTAGACCTTGACCGACAGGTTCGCCGCGGTCTGCAGCGCCGTGTTCGGTGTGCTGGCAGCATCCCACCAACCGTTGTAGGTGCCGGAAACCCAGCCACGGGAGTCGTAGAAGATGTCGCTGATCAGTCGTCCACCGGCCGGTGACAGTGTCTGGGTTTGGCGAGGTCGCAGCAGCGCATCGTAGATGGTGGTGCTGGTGGCGTAGCCGAGGCTCTCGTTTAGCGTATCGGTGGTGACCGCGACGACGCCGTCCTGAACGTTCGGCTGGTGTTGAACGAAGGTGTAGGTGTATTTCACATCGGCGGGGGCGGTGGTGGCGCGGGAGTGCAGCCATACGCCGGTGAGCCGGCCGAGGGCGTCGTATCGGCGGCTGGTGACGATCGTGTTTGGGTCGGTTTGGGCGAGAACCGATCCTCGGGTGGTGCTGTAGGTGCTGCTGGTGGTTTGGTTCAGCGCGTTGGTGACCGCAACGCCGCTGGTCAGACCGATACTGGTGGTGGTGTAGCTGGTCGTGGTCTTGTTGTTGTTGCCGTCGTACTGGTCGACTAGCCGCCCGTAGCTGTCGTAGGTGGATTTGAGCGTGGTCTGGTACGTGTAGCTACTGCCGGTCCAGCCGTCGGCTTGCTGCACCATGGTCGGCTGACCATAGGCCGGGGCGGTGGTTTGGGGGAAGGTGGTGGCAAAGTTCGGGTCGTCGTAGAAGACCCGGCCGGCGGCGATGACCTGATCCGGTCGCGATACCGAGGTGGGTGCGGTGAGGGTGTTGATGCTGCCGGGAACGGAGACGACGGACCCGGCGGTGTAGCCAGCGCAGGCTACGGACACGGCGTCGCTGGATGCGATCAGGCCGACGAGGTTCTTGGTCGTGTTGGCAGGGGCGTAGCCGATGCTGGTGCACCGATCGAACGCGGGGTCGGCCGGGATGGTGTGGGCGTAGGTGCGCAAGGGCAGGGCGAAGGTGGCGCTGGCGGTGTTGGTGTCGTAGGTAGTGTCGACGGCGTTGTAGCGCCAGCTGGTGGTGCCGCTGCTGGTGACCGCTTGGCGTCTGACCTGCAGGACCGGGGCGATCGTGTTCGCGGTCAGGGGGTCTAGACCGGTGCCGGTGCGGCTACGGGTGGCGGTGGCTGCTGACACCCAGTAGTGGGTGATGGTGGAGGATTCGATGCCCCCGCCGGCGCCTTTGTAGCTGGTGGTTTCCATGGGCTGGCCGGCGAGTTGGTCGACGTCTTCGTGGACGCCGCCTTTGTTGTCGGTCAGATTCACCACGGTGGTGTTGTTGTTTTTCGACATGCCGCGGTAGTAGACGGTCGCCGTCAGCGTCTGCCGGTCGTTGTTAGCATCCCCGGTGCGTATTTGGACCTTGGCGTAGCCACGGAACTGGCCGTAGGTGCGGTACTTTGCCTTGACCAGCTCGTTATCGTCGAAGTGCCAGCCGGCCCCGTCGAGGTAGGTGTAGCTGGTGGTCATCGGTAGGGCTTTGCCGGTCGGGTCGGTGGCGGTGACTTTGGTGACGGCCCATTTGTTGAACCAGTCGAGGATCGGGTTGGTGGCGTTCTTGGGGGTCCACCGGACCGGGTAGCACGATCGCGTGTTGGTGGCCGGATCCAGGCCCGTCACGGCAGTGGGGCAGGCGGTGGGCAGACCGTAGTCGACGGTGATGCGCGACCCGGATTCGGTGTCGATGTAGTGGATACGGCGCCGGTAGTAGGTCGGCAGCCCATCTGTGGTGACGACCCGGTTCGCCAGCCTTATTTCGGTGAACTTCACCGAGGGCATCGCCCGGTCGACGTTGTCGCCAGCGGTCTTGTCGTTGCCGGTGTGAGTGATCGAATCGAGCCACAGGGTGGGGCTGGTTCCGTCACCGGTCTCGGTCGGCATCGTCTGGGTCAGCGTGTAGGTGTCGACTGGCAGGAAGTCGCCGGCGGCGGTGCTGTATTGCTGGGTGACGATGGAGGTCAGCCGGACGGTGGAGAAGAACGACGGGCTCCACGGGCAAATGCCACCGGACGTGCAGACCAGGTCGTACGGGACGTCGGGCCAGTTTCCCTTTGTCGACGTGTTCAGTGGCTGGCAGGTGCCGGACAGGCAGCGGTCACCGGTGTTGAACTTGATCCGGTTCGGGACGGTGCCGAAGGCGTTGCCGTCGGTGAAGCCGTAGTCGATGTGGTCGAGGTGGCTGTTGCGCACGTAGACGGTGTTGGTGTCGCCTTCGTGCCGGCCGTAGTAGTTGGGGTCCTGCTTGTAGAAGTAGGCCATGGCGCCGCCGCGGGAATCGACGACGTAGTCGAGGTTCCAGCGGCTGGCCATGGTGCACCAGGAAGTGTCGTGACACGGATCATCGGAGTGGGCCGAGTACACCGGGACGGTGTCGACCGAGTTCGTCTCCCTACCAGCGCTCCAGCCAGGAATGTGGTTACGGCCGAAGTAGTAGGTGGTGCCGTTGCGGTCGGTGACCGTCCAGTAGTCGTCGTCGTGGGTGCCTGCTCCGGTGCCGCCGTCGGTGACGTGTGTGACGATCGATCCGTCGTCGGACTGCGGCTTCCATTTGGTGCCGTCAAAAACCAGCGCGCTGCTGCGGCCATTCAGCGACAGGTTGAGGACCGGACCGTCATAGCAGAGGTCTGGGGTCGGTGACGAGGCCGCTGTACCCTCGGGCTCGTCCTTGCACGAGATGAATGACTGCTCGATGTACGAGTCGTAGGTGGACCACCCGTCGCCGACCCATGACGCCTGCGCTGCCGTGGAGACGGTCTTGCCGTCGACGGCCGACGAGTCGTAAGACAGACCGACCTCGGGTAGCAGCGCGGTCGTCGCGGGCGGGACGGCGATCGGATAGCTGTAGGTGAAGTTGCCGGTGCTTCCGCCTGCGGTCCAGGCCCCGGAAGGGCTCAGGTCGCTGGCGGCGAATGTGCCGGTGTCACCGCCGACGTCGGCGGTGGCTGCCAGAACTACCATCTGGCCGCTAGCGGAGGCGCTGCTGGCATTGGCTGCGAGGGCGACCGGAGCAGACAGCGTCTTGGCGACCGTGTCGTTACTGGTGGCAAGCGGTTGTGCCGTTCGGCACGCGGCTGCCTCCGGCGTGGTCAAGGCACAGGAGGGCAGCTGCACCAGGCGAAGCCGCGAGGCGTAGTCGCCGCCGTACGCTTGAGCGAAACCGCTGTAGTCCAAGCCGATCCGAGTGGTGCCAACATCGGCAGATGCGACCGTGAACACCGCGCCGCTCACGCCGAGACGGGCGGCAGTGGCCCGGTCGTGGACCTGGACATCGACGAAGCCGGGCCCTCGGTAGGTTCCGGTCACGTCGGTGACGGCCTGGGTCCACACCGGCACGCCAACGCCGTGCGTCTTCGCGGCATCCTTACCCGTAGGGGCTGCGACCGCAATCTTCGCTGTCGCAGCGGTCGGCCACCGCGTGATTGGCGCGCTGTAATTCTTCGATGTGATCGGCGGGAGCGGAGTCCGGTCGGGCGTGACCGCGTGGACCTTGGTCACCTTCCGGCCGGGCGATGGGGGTGATCCCGGAGTTCGTGGCGTGGCCGCGGCCACCGGCACGGCCGTCAACGCTCCGATCGGAACAGCCAGCAGCAGCGACATGGCCAGTAGAACTGCAGACCTGTCGCTTGTCCGGCGTCGCGCCCCGTGCTTGACCATCGCAACCTCGCATACCCGTTGAAGGTGCCACAGTGGACCGGCGAGGACGATGTGGACACAATGCGAGCCCCCGCTAGCGATGACACCTTCCCATGATCGACGTTTCGCCGGAAGTCACGATCTTGTATCGATTCCGCCAGAGCATGGACGCAATTCGGCCACCGCGCGACGAAAGCGAACGTTCCGCCGTGGTTGGCACCCCACGCATGGGCCGCAGGTTTGGTTGGCTGTCCCGTGATCAACACGGGACCCGCCGGGGGTCCCTTCGACCATGCGGGGTGATCTGCCAGATGGGTCTATTTCGGAACACACGGCGGCGTATAGCAGTTGCCGTCACAGCGATAACCGTTGCTGCCACCGCGGCCACAGCGGCGCCGGCGTTCGCCGATCCCTACCAGCCCGGTCCAGACGAGCCACCCCTCACCAGCGCCCAGACCACGAGCGACGACGACGTCGATCGTGCCCTCGCCGAGGCAAAGACTACGAGCGCACCGGTGGCGGTGCCGTCGCGAACCACCGCCACCGACCTGGTGACGGCCAACCCCGACGGCACGGTCACGCTCAGCCGCGCGTTGTCGCCCACCCGGCGCAAGGTCAACGGCGAATGGAAAGACCTCGACCCCACGCTGGAGCGCAACAGCGACGGCACGCTCTCCCCCCGGGTCGCCACGGCCGACATCGTGTTCTCCGCCGGTGGTAGCGGACCGGCAGCCACGATGCGGCACGAGGGCCGAACGGTGAAGCTGACCACGCCGGTCAGCCTGCCCGCGCCAGTGCTGGACGGCGACACCGCCGTCTACCCGTCCATCCTCGCTGGCGTCGACCTGCGGCTGCGCGCCGACCGGAACGGCGAGGTGACTCAGGTTCTGGTGGTCCACGACCGAGCCGCCGCGACCAATCCTAAGGTCGCCGCATTCGCCCTAACCGTCACCTCCACAGACGTCACGTTGCGGGCAGATGGCGGTGGGTTGCGGGGCGTCGACCGGCTCGGCACCACGGTTCTAACGTCCCCACAGTCATTGATGTGGGACTCGACCACCCCCGACCCCGCCCAAACCGACGCCCTGCCAACCTCGGAGGTCGCCTCAACGCCCGACGGCCCTGGCATCGCAGCACAAACCGCCGCCGTAGCCACCGAAGTCGCCGGCAGCACGCTGACCCTGCGCCCGGACCCTGACCTGCTGTCCTCTCCCGACACGGTCTACCCGCTCTACATCGATCCCACCTTCGTCTGGTCCTCGACCGGGCCGGTCAAGAAGGGCTGGGCGTCGGTGTCCGACCGCACCCCCTCGACCAACCGGTGGCTTGACAGCTATGACCCAAACGACGACCTGCAGGTCGGCAAGAACGAAGACACCTTTTCCCGGTCGATGATCCTCTTCCCGATTCCCGTCAGCACGTTGACCGGCGCCAACATCTACAGCGCGTTCTTGAAAATGAGCGAGACGCGCTCCTATTCGTGCAATGCTCGCCAGGTCAATGTGTACGCGCCGACGAAAAACCTCACCGACACGAACGCGACCTGGACCTATTGGGACGGTGTGGCGTTGGGCTCAGACGTGGCGAACGCGAACGTCGCCCACGGCTACCCGGGGTGTGCCGCGGATTGGGTGTCGTTCGACGTCACCACGACGATCCGCAACGACGTTAACGCCAAACTCGGCCTGCGCACGTTCGTCCTTAAGGCCAACAACGAGTCGGACTTTTCCAGCTACAAGGAGTTCGACGAAACCTCACCCACGCTGGAGATCAAATACAACCACAAGCCCGCCAAGCCATCGAACCTGGCCACGAATCCTGCCACCGACTGCAAAGGCGGGCAGGTCGGTTTGGGTAAAGTGACCCTCTACGCGTGGGTGTCCGACGCGGACGGCAACACTCTCGGCGTCGATTTCAAAGTCTGGAAGACCATCGACACTGGAAAGGCCGAGATCTATGGCTCCGACCCGCAGACGCTGACCTACGGCTCGAACACCACCGCGCAACTAGACATTCCCAAGGCGACACTCGACACCGTCTCTGCCGGCCAGCCCACGCAATTCTCGTGGACGGCGGTCGCCACCGATTTCGGCCCCGACCCCGGCGATGTGTCAGCCACGTGCACCTTCACCTATGACCCGACCCGGCCGGGCGTCCCCAACGTCACTTCCCCGACCGGTGCCGTCGTCGGAACCCCCATCAAGATCACTGTGACCAAGCCCGACAGCGGCACGACACCCACCGGGTACCTGTACCAGCTGAACGCCAGCTCTCCCGGCCAAGTACTCGACGACGACAGCGACGGCACCGTCACGGTTACCGTGACACCGACCCGGCGCACCAACACTCTGACCGTCGCCAGCCTGTCCGCGGGCGGCAACATCAGCATCACGGCCGCTTCGGTCGTCTTCGACGCCGCTGCCCAGAACGCGGCAGCCGACTCCGACCTGACCGGTGACAACGTCGCCGACCT
This sequence comes from Hamadaea sp. NPDC051192, assembly GCF_040682475.1. Lineage (NCBI taxonomy): Bacteria > Bacillati > Actinomycetota > Actinomycetes > Micromonosporales > Micromonosporaceae > Hamadaea > Hamadaea sp. NPDC051192. Next base: position 10,789 of record NZ_JBFBAZ010000114.1, on the reverse strand, counting down.
AGTCGCCGTCGGCGGCACCACCACCGGGCTTCCCTCGGGCGTCTGGCTTGCGGCCGGCCGCAACACCGGCCAGGTCAATCAGCTCGCCGCAAATATCGGCGCCAACGGTATCGGCCAGGACACCACCGCGGGGCCTGCAAGCTTCGACGGCGCAGCCATCGTCACGGGACACTTCACCGGCAACGGCCAACAAGATGTCCTGGCATACAAGAGCACCACTGGCTCCGGCGCGATCATCACCGGCAATGGCGACGGCTCCACATTGCAGGTAGGCACTGGATACCAGTACAACATCGACGACGGTGCCCTGGCTGATCAGGGCGACGACCCGGCGACCGGCGATAGACTCTCGCTCGCAAATCCCGTGCAGGTCGCCAATGCTCACTATCTTGCGTCTGACTGCGACGACGACGGCACCGCCGACGCGGCCGATCCCTACGATGACCTGCTCACGATCAGCGGCGGCGAACAAGTCGGAAGCCCTCCCACGACTCGGCCCTACCACCTCAGCCATCTCTGCAGCATCAGCACCAACGCCTTCATGACGCCGAGACAGCTCACCACCGAACCGCCATTGGGCGAAGCGTGGCAAGACTGGACCATCGCCACCGCTCAAGCACCCGTCGACGCCAACGGCACCCTGGGCACGTGGATGTTCCTATGGCGCAAGACCGACGGCGCCATCTACCTCTGGAAGAACCTCAGCTTGGCAACCGGCACACTCACCTACACCTCTTACACCCTGAGGGCCAGCGGCTGGAATACCGGAAAGAGCCTCGGGCTGCGCGCCGCCGACGTCAACGGCGACACCGTCCCCGACCTGTGGACCGTCGGCGCAGGCAGCAGCATCACCGCCAGCATTGTCACCGGGCTCCCCACAACACCAAACATCAGCAACGGCACACCAGCGCCGCTGATCACCGCCCAGCACGCCTGGACCTTCAACGACGTCGCCGGAACCAACGTGACCAGCAGCCGCGACATCGCCGGCAACCTGCCTATGACCGGCACCGGCACCGTCACCTGGAACACCGGCGACCAATTCAGCCCCGACATCCGATTCGCCGACGGCAACACCAACGGAACCCTGAGCACCGCCACGCCGGCAGTGTCCACCAACGCGGACTTCACCATCACCGCCTGGATCAAACCCACCGCCACAGGCGGAACCATCGTCTCCCAAGACGACACCGCCACCGCCGGTCTCAAAATCTGGGCAGAGTCCACCGACAACAGCTGGCGATTCGCTCTGAGCCGCAGCAACACCGGAACCCAATGGGACACAGCCGCAGCATCCGCCAACAGCGTCCAACTGGGCACCTGGACCCTGCTCACTGCTACCTTCAGCAAGGCCACCGGTGCCATGACCTTGTACGTCAACGGCATCAAGGCCGGCGTCGCCAGCCACAGCACCACCTGGACCACTACCGGCGGATTCCGCGTCGGAGCACACCGCATCGCCACCGGAGCATCCGCCGCATCATTCGGCGGCTACCTGACCGGGCAACTCTCCACCGTGCAAACCTGGAATCAGGTCGTCGACCCGGCAGAGGCTCGATCGGCCGCCGCCTACTACGTCCCAGTCTCACCCACGCTACTCATGGACACCCGCACCGGCCTCGGCGGAACCACCGGCCCCGTCGCACCAGCCACAAACATGCGACTCAAGATCGCTGGAGCGACGCTGTCAACCGGCAGCGTTCCCGCTAACTACGTCGCCTCCGCGACCCTCACCCTCACGGCCATCGCCGTCACCGGCAGCGCCTGGGCCGTCGCTTATCCGGACAACACCCCTCGGCCGCTGACGTCCAACCTCAATTGGAGCACCGGCGAGACCATCGCCAATACCGTTGTCGTTCCCGTCGGCGCGAACGGCTATGTCGACCTCTATACCTGCTGCGGCGGAACAACCCATTTCCTCGTCAGCATCGTCGGATACCACACCACCGACCCGGCGGCCACCGGCATATCCACCTACAACCCTTTGACGGCCAAGCGGATCCTGAACAGCATCAGCGGAACCGGCCACACCGGCAAGGTCGCCAGCGGCGAAGTGGTCAATCTGCCTGTCACCGGTACCACCACCGGCGTCCCCAGCGATGCAGCCGCCGTGGCGATCACCCTGACCGCCACCAACGTCGCCAACGCCAACGGATTCCTTATCACTTATGCGTACGGTGATCCGAGGCCGTCCACGGTTTCCGGACTTCAATACGCCGTCGGCAGCAGCCGGGCCATCCTGGCCATCGTCCAAGTAAAGAGCGGCATGATCTCGATCTACAACCAAACCGGCAGCATCGACCTGCTCGGCGACATCGTCGGCTACTTCAAACCTGGCACCAGCGGCTACAAATACCACAGCATGGCCGCAGCCCGCCTCGTCGACACCCGTGTCACCAACGACCCGATCACCGCCGCAACAGCACGACCATTCGCACAACCCGCCGGAGCCATCGCCACCGCACCCGTGCTCATCATGAACGTCACCGTCACCCAACCCACGGCCAACGGATACGCCGTCGTCTACCCCAACGCCACCACACGACAACCCACCTCCGACATCAACTGGAACACCGGCCAAACCCGAGCCGCCCTCGCCCAGACCCAAGCCCTGAACGGCTCCATTGACATCTATAACAGCTCTGGCACCACCCACTACATCCTCGACTGCATCGGCTACTACGCAATCGACTGAATCCAGGTGAAGCCGTGGGGTGTCTGGTCCCATCGACCAGACACCCCGGTCAGCGAATGCGACCCATAACCCGCAGACGGCTCGACGGTCCTCGTCGCCGTAGTGCTCCAGCCGCACTAGCAGCTGGCCAGCCGCAGGGGGTCGATTTCCCGGACTACGACCAGCTCAGGACTCGGAGAGCGGTGGCACCGAGACTGTGTGTCGTCGGGTCGGTGGCAGCGTGACTTCGCCGGCGAGCTGATCGCACACCTTCCACACCCTGCTCGCCGGCGCATCCTGGACCGCCGAATATTGCCACCCCGACAACCCCGAAGACTGGGCCTACCTGTCTCAATACTCGCCGTACCACAACATCCAGCCCGGCAGAAATACCCGCCGCTCCTACTGATCACCTCAACCCGCGACGACCGCGTCCGCCCTGGCCACGCCCGCAAAATGGCCGCCCGCCTCACCGAACACGGCTACAACGAGTCGAATGTTCCGCATCCCCGCGCCAGCGCCTTGATCTTCTGGCCCCCGAACGGCGACCAGGACACCACGGCGGAGCAGATCGTCGATACCGCGCTCAGCTACCGACCCGTCGGGCTTTAGCAACGTGCATAGGCGACGCCGTGGTGCGCACGGCGACGGCACAATCGGCTTCGTACCGTGCGTCGTGGACGGTAGGTTGGACCGCCACCTGTCAACAGGGCAGGGCGATTTGTCCAAGGGAGCAAGACGCAATGGGCTACCAGGTGCAGGCGGTTGTCGCCGCTAGCGACCTGCTGCGGCGGGTCGCTAGCGATGATCCAGACATGCATGTGGTCGAGCTCGCGCAGGGCATGGCGCTGATGCCGATGACCGGTGTTCTCCATGACCGGCTCACCGTGCTTGGACACGACGACAAGCTGGGGTTCTTCATGCTGCCAGGCGGGTTCGCGAAAACGTTGGCTGGTTGGTCCGCCGATGGGGCGATCGCTTATGTCGAAGCCGACTTCTTCGGCGGGACGGGGTCGCAATCTGCCGTGGTCTGGCAGCACGGCGCGCTGGCGTTCGGGCCGCTACACCGACCCGCAGGCGAGCAGCACGCGGGCGAGCCGAGCCCGATCTCCCAGGCCCTTCGTCATCTTGGCGTGAGGCGCGGCCGGCACGCCGACGAGTTCGCGGCCGCCGGCCTCGATCGTCATCGTGATCATGGCGGGTGGCTAGGCGAGATTGGTGTGCGGCTGCCGGAGGACGACTGGTGAGGGGCTCATTCCGGCTGGCCATACAGACCTCGAAGTGGTCACGGTTCGCCCAGGTCGACGTCGACGTTCTGCCCGCGGCCAACGACGACGTAGCGGTGGTCGACGACTCCATCAGGGAGGATATGAGGCGCGCGGCATTGCTAGGCGGTCGGCAGGTGCTGCACCTGCTTCCGGGCACCAACCAGATCACAATCATGAGAATCACGGTGTCGCCGGTCGACACCAGCGTCGCCGACGTGGCCGAAGCAACCGCCCGCGCTGTCTGGAACGCGTACGGGATGCCTCAGCACGATGTCAGCCTCCACGATCAGTGGCTCGTCGAACACCAGCTTGCCGAGCTGCGCGGCCGAACGTTGCTGGCCGTCACCGAAGCACGTCATTGGTTCGCAGGCCGCCGTGACGATGACGCGACCAGCCTCATCCATCCGTGGTTTCACCTCGAGAACGCCGCGCCGATCCAGCTTCACGTGCACGGCGAGGACCTGATGCTCTCGACCGCGGAGCCCTACACCCCATACGACATGGACGAGTACGGGCAGATACGAGTCGGTCCCGCACAGCCTCCGGACCTGCTGGCAGAAGTCGTTGGTCAGCGACTACGCGCCACCACACCGCTGCGAACCCAGTGGGCATCGGAAGGAAGGGTCGGCGCCATACTCATGGAGTTCTCATCAACCCGCATCCTGATCGGTGCCAGCGGAGACGACTGGGTACTCGTCGACAACCCATCACCCGACTACCTTGCGAGCCGATGGGATCGATGTTCTTGACCACAACTGCCGTCACGCGGCCAGCAGACCCCGATGCGCTCGCGCCGTCGGCTCGCACCCGGCTGCGGCCTCACGCGGCACGCCACGTATCGGTGGCGCATCCGGTTTCGTAGTACCACCAGCCGTCCTCGACTCCACGGTTGAGCAGAGCCTTGATGGCTGGCATGTCGGCGTCGGCGGGAATGTTGAGTGCGACCAGCGGGAGTTCCTTGCTGAACTCCTCACCGCCCAGGTTCCACTGCTCGAACTGGCCGTGCACGGCCTCGGCGTTGGCGCCGAGTGGGCCGGTCGGCACCGGAAGAACGCGTACGGTGCAGTTGCCGGAACCTTCGACCCGTCCAGTCGCCCAGCGTCGGCCGGTCTCGTCGAACGTGTATCGCAGCACGTCACCTATGGCGATGCCGTCGGCGAGGAACGGGACGCTGCAGATCCGGGCCGTGTCACCCTCTATCGGTTCGGCCCACAGACCCTCGGTGTCGTACGGTAGCCAGCCTTCTCTAGGCACGAACTTCACCCAGACCTTGATCAGGTCAGTGTCCGCTTCATCGAGACGCTCTGCATGCATACCTGCCATGATCCATCACGCCTTCGACCGGCAGCCTGAACCCCTACGACTCCAGTGATGATCACTTCCAGGCGGAGGTCAGTCCGCTCTCGGCATCGGCTTGAAGATCGACTACTTTGTCCGATCCGAGGCCGCTCACAAGCCGAATCCGAGGAGCGGCATTGCGCCATCGTCGGACGTTGACCTCATGGCGGAGCATGTCCACGCCTGACTGCTGCCACTCCCGATCTGCAGTGGCGATCAGGATTTGGTCTGCGGCCAGTTGCTCGGCAGGTAGCACCCGCTTGGCCACGGCGCGGCGGAGCTCGCGTCCGGTGCCGAGCGAGCCGGGACGCTTGCACTCTGCAGTGATCAATTGGCCATCGCTGAGGGCAACCAGATCGACCTCAGCGAGCGGGCCGGTCTCCGGGTTCGTCAGCTCCAGTTCAGCAACGTCGACGTAGGTTCGGCTCTTACGACGCAGGTGGTGTGACAGTAGAAGGGGTATCTCACCGTCCTGGCCCAGATGTTCGCGAACGGTTGGGTGCAGGTCGTAGTACCACTGAGGCTCCGTATCAGGCTGCCGCCACCTCGGTTGAGACAAGCTGTTGGCCGCCGAGCATCGGGGACAGCGATTGATCTGCGCCAAGTCGCCGATCGCCACGAAGGCCGGCCTGCCGCATTGCGCACAGCCAAGTACCAGTCCTCGACGGAGGATACCTCGTTCCAGCAGGTCATCGACGTTGCCGCGATAGACATCCACTGCGCTATCGCCAGCGTCGACCTTGGCGAGGATACCGGCAAACGTCAGGTAGCCCTCCCAGAGGTGCTCGCCAGCTCCGGTAGGTAAGACGACACCGTCAGCGGCGGCGAACACGAGAAAGGACTTCGTGGCCGATGGGCGAAACGCTCGTAGGACAGGCAGCATAGGCCCTGCGAGCTGCGCAGCCAGGGCAGCGCGGTCGCCCCAAAGCCGCTGCATGACATCGACGCGTCGCCCAGCACCTGAGAGCTGCATCCGTTAACGAGATCAACACCGACGATATGCGCACGGTCGCCGAGGCCCTCATCTGCAAGCCGCTGGGCGGCTTGCGTCAATGCCCGACCGGTCCCACAGCACAGATCCAGCCGAGCCACCCTCGACGCGGGCGATTCCGCCAACGTTGTCGTCAGCCGGTCGACTGGGCTGAACCCGACCTCCCGCTCGTAGCTGTTCGGCCCGGTGAGCTGGCGCTCGCGGTTCATCGCACAGTTCGCAACGACCGACGACCGGGCCAGAACATCATCCGGAAGCAGCCTCCGGTCCGACGTCATGCGTTCCGGCCCGCCGAGAACAGATCATCTCCCGGGTGAAGGTAGCGGTCCTCGGCGGCGGCAAGTACTCGGCGCAGCTCCCGAACCACTGCGAACGCTGGGCTATTGGGATTGGCATCGGCCCACAGGTCAGCCCACTCCGATTCATCCGCGAGAACCCGGTCCAATGCGCGGACCGCCAGACCGGGCGTGTCATCGGGGAACTCGATAGATCCGCCGACCGTAAGGAAGTCCGGTGCGTACGGCGATGTGATCGGCGGTTGCCCCGGCAACTGTGCCGCGACGATGGCGGCAGCGGCGATCGCCGCCGAGCCGTCATCCACGTCCAGATACTCATCGCAGTTGATGGCGAAGAGCAGGGTATTACGTACGAGGTCGGCTCGTTGTTCGGCTGGTGCGTCCTCCAGGTCGCCGCACCAGTCGGCGGCACTGTCGTTGTCGAACGGTCCGACGTCCCATGCCCCCACGTGTCAGCTCCTTAGGCCGATGGGCGTTGTGGCCGCGAGACTACCGGCCACGTCCGACAGGTCAGTCGAAGTACGCGACCAGGCGTACGCCGTCTGCTCCGAACCGGCCGGCCAGCGCGCGCATCACCGCGAAGACGTGCTCCCACCCGGTGCCGGGACCGAGGACCGCTGCGCGAGTGAGCGGCTGATACGCCATGACGAAGTCGTCGGCCTCAACGACGCCGAATGTCTCGCCCGGTGTTGAGCCCCAGGGCAGCGGCCCGAAGCGGTCGATGATCTCAGGAGGCCAGCTGTCGCGCAGATTCCAACTGAGCTGTAAGGCGCCTTCGGTGAGAGTCAGGCGACCGATCACGCCGTTCAGGCCGACCGTCATGTCAAGATCGTTCAGTTCTGACCAGGCGATCCAGGTCGGACTGTGCAGGTCATGAGCAAACTCGGCGAAGTCGTCTCGCACCTGCGGCGACGCGTCCACTGGGAGTCCCCGAGCGGCTGCGACCGGTCGCCAGCCTACGTAGTTGCGTACCCCGAACAGACAGGCAAACGCGTCGTAGTCGTTCTCGGCCAGCAGGGGATGCAACGGGCAGGCTACCGACCATGGTTCCCAGTCGAACCAGTCCTGATCCCACAAGGGGTCGCGTACCTCGATGAACCCGTAGATGTCGGTGCTCACCGCTCCCCCACGGCAACCACAGGACACGCGCTGATCGCCACTGCCAGCGACGTCATGTTCGACACGACAGCAGCGAACTCGTCCCCGCCCCACGCCGCCAGATGTTTGCGCCGCGCCCGACGGGTCGCCAAACCAATCGGCGTCAGCCCACTGTTTCTTGCCCGCCATAGCGCGGAGATCTGGTCACTCACGATCGCCGTCGTAACCGCAGGGATGCCGTATCGGTCGACCACGGCTTCGTAGGAGCCGAGTTCGGTCAGCACATGCCGGCCGAGCACCTCGAATCGAGCGATGGTGCCGTCGAACGCGATGACCATCAGTTCTGCCCGGCCGAGGATGTTGGCCAGCCTGGGCCGAACTCTCGCTGGGCTGAGGACGCTGTCGTCGCTGCTCACGGCGGCACAGCCTAGAAGGTGTTGCGATCGAACGCCAGCAGGTTCCGCCGCCCAGAACCCCACCACGCATTCCAGAAACCCGGACAGTCGGTTACGGCTCGAAGGAGGCGGTCCGACCAGCATCAGGCTCTTCACATCTGGCCACAGCCATGCCCGACGCGGGTGGGAGACTCGCTCGGTGACATCAGGTGTTCCACGCTCCGTAAAGTCGGTCAGCACACCGGAGCTGGTTCGTTTGGATAGCGAGGCGATCGAGTTCCGGCTCAACCGTAATCACGGCGCCGGTTGGCTGGCCCAGTACGCCGATCCCGCAGCCACCCATTTCCTGCGGCCGGTCATGCTGCACAGGTTGTCGCACCGACCCGCGGTCTCCCCGCATGTGCGATGCATGCTTCTGCTCAGGATGCGCGACGGCGAGCAGATCTTCTCCCTGTTGGACGTCATGCGCGCCTCGTTCGACGCGCTGCCCGACACGCTCGACGCTACAGCAACGACCCGGATCGTGGATCTGCTCGATCATGGAGGCCTGCCCACGCAGGCCGAATGGGCGGGACGTAACACCTGACCTGCGATATCGGCTGGTGTGGGGCTACAGGTTTACCGATACTCGACCGGTGACCTTCAAGGCAGCCGATGTCCTGTCCCGCCGCTGCAATACTGCTGTGCGTCCCGTTGGAGAAGGACCGATCTCGGACAGTCAATACGTGGAGCCCATGCCGCCGTTCATAACTCGGACAACCGCATGATCCACGATCGGGCAATCCTCGACGGCCTGCCACGCCTCCATGACGTGCGGATGTTGTGGTTCAACGACTGGTACGACGGACCGGTCGACGGCCTCGCCGAATACATGGACCGCGAGTACTGGTTCGCCGACATCGACGACTACCAGGGCACCTGGCCGCAACGCCGATATGTCCTGCATCCGATCAGCGCAGAGCAAGCTGCAGCCGAGTGGGCGCTGCACCGCGAATGCCAGGCTCGTACAGGGCTGGCCGGCTGCTGCCACGAACCCGCCTGCCCCGGGCCCGTCGACGGCGCGGCAGATTTGGAAAGCTGGTGGCGCGATCACCCCGAGCCGCACAACCCCGACTACGTCGCAACCCTCCGATCGGCTGGTTCGCCTCGGCCCGTTAAGGTCGCTGCGACAGGCAGCTCGCTGCCCGATTTCGGGTCAGCGGCGGACGCGAACTGGCATCGGCACCGCTGGCCTTGAGCCGCCACGAGGGCCCTCATCGAAAGGGCCTAGGCCGCACACCGCCGGGTTCACGTTGCCCGATTTCCTGCTGACCGACCGGCTACGGACGCTCGACAGCGCCGACCCGACCGCCCGCGTGATCCGCGCCGCTGAACTTGGTCATCAACGATGACCGCCCTCCCCGCATCCGCAGACCCGGAAATTGCGCAGTCTCATCCGGACGGCGAAGATCAGTACCCTCAACTGGTGTCCGTCACCGTCGATGAGCTCCTGCAGGCGCTGCACGCCGGCGTCGCCGGGAAGCTGGATGTGTCGTCGTTGACCGATGCCATCGAGGCGCTTGTCGAGGCGCAACCGGAGGACAGCAGGAAGGCCATCCACGCGTACACCGGTGACGAGAGGCTGCGCCTCTGGGCGCTCGGCCTCCTCGGCGATCCGCGCGACTTCCCCGTTCTCGCCGCCGGCCTGGCCGATCCCGAGCTTCGAAGCACGGCGCTGGAGGCCCTGGCCGGCCAGCCGGATGCCACTCGGGTTGACGAGATTGCCCGGTCCTTCCTTGACGACGCTGATCCAATGGTCCGTTCCCGGGCCGTCAGGATGGTCGCCTTCAGTGCTCGGCCCGGGGCACTCGCCGTCCTGTCACCACTGGCCCAAGATCCGATCCCGCATGTGCGAATGATCCTTGGCTGGTGCCTCGGCGGTCTTGGCGACCAAGCGGCCGAACCCACCCTGCGCACGCTGCTCGCCGACCCCGACGAGCAGGTGCGCGCGTTCGCCGCCCACGGCCTACGACGGCTCAACCGCCCGTAGCCGGAACGTCATATCGGCAAGTTCGGTGCGCCTCAACGGGTTCGCCGACGGGATTCGCGCGGCAGGTTCGGGCTTCGACAGGAGGTCCGTAGGTTTCACTTCAAGGGTCACGGCAGAGCCGAGCATGAGCTGGGATGATCGGACGCATGCGGGCCTATGTCGTTGCAGTGCATCCGGGTGCGCCGACGATAGTCGACATTTCGGTAGCGGATGATCCGCTACGAGGCGAATGGATTGGCCCGTCGCCGGACGCCGGCGAGCTTGTCGACGTCGAGTTGGACATCGACGCTGTGCTCGGATGGGACGACACGATCGCTTTGGAAGGCGCTGAAGCGACGCTGCGCGAGGGCCCTCGATTGTATGGACGTGTTGAGCTGCGGGAACAGGATCTCCTCTCGGTCCGTGTAGCAGACGGACTCCTGTTGATCCAGGTCGACGACGCCTCCATCGACCTCCCGCTCGGAACACCAGTCGTTGTGGTGGCCGAGTGCCTCAAGGTGTATCCCACCAATCTGTGACGTCGCCGTTCCTGGCTGCGCCGCGGGCAGACACGACCTGGAAATACCGAACTGCGTGACCTCACACGCAAGGCATGCCAAGACCAGCTAGTGGCTCAGCAGGAAACGTTGGCCAGGTAATCGGGTGAGCGGATCTTGGATTTGGTGGCGAAGTCGCGTTTCGGTTCGGCATGACTGTTGCG
>NZ_JBFBAZ010000113.1:0-26312 GCF_040682475.1 Hamadaea sp. NPDC051192 | reverse complement strand
GGGGGGGTGTCTTAACGCGTGGATGTTTCTGGTGGGTGGGGGGGGGCGGGGGCCGCCCCCCCCCCCCCCCCGACTGCCTGCCGATCGGCGAGATGGGTTCGCCGGTCGGCTCTCCGGCTGCTCACTCAGGGAACGGCGGCCGGAAGTCTTGTCAGCGCCTTCGGGGGCGACGGTGTGGAAGGGCTCCGAGCGCGCGGAAGGCGGTGTGGGCGATGTGCCGCGACGGGCAGGGAGCCATCTCTCCGCAGCCTCGGCATCGGCCGCCGGGATTCGTGTCGACGTGTCTGTCGATCAGAGACTGTGCGGCCTGCACGCTTTGGGGGATCGGGACGACTCCCCGGGCCAATTCGGCGATCATGACCCGTTCTCCTCCGTGTCGCCGGCCAGCCCGAGCGTGCGGATGGCCCACTTGTATGCCGGACACGGGTGTGTCGTGACGACGCCGTTTGTGAAGCGGCAGCCAATACAAGATCCGCAGTCGCGTGCATAGCGGACTGTGATCATGAGCGACGCGCGTTCGGTCGGCGATAAGACAACGCCGGTCGATTCGCTGTCGGCCGACAACGCCAACAGGGCCATGACCATCATTGATCCCCTCCCCCGCGTGGGCCTACGCTTAGCTACGAGGCGGAGGGCTTTGCGCTCCCCCGCCCCGCGCTCTATTGAGTAGCGTCTCCATCACATCAAGCAATTGCTAGGAGGCGCAGGGTTTCGGAGGGTTTCGAATACGTGGAAACATCGGAAACCTTTGTCGATCTGCTCAAGCGTCTACGCATTGAGCAGGGCAAAAGCGTCAACGCACTCGCAAGATCCATCAGCGTGAGTCGTTCTCACCTATCTAATGTGTTGGCTGACCGAAAACGAATCGTCGATCGCGCACAGGTGGCAATCCTCGATGAACTCCTCAACGCCAGCGGAGAACTGCTCACAGCATGGGAGACCGACAAGGTGAAGCGCCGCACCCTCGGCAAACTGCCACTCGCGCTCGTTCCAGGGATGCTGCCGACACCCCAAGTCCCGAAGAAGGTCACACCCGAAGATCTTGCCCAAATACGCGTCGTCGCCGGAGCCCTGGTGACGTGGGACAACGCGTTCGGCGGAGGACAGGCGCTCGACCACGGACGTGCTCAACTCCAATGGGCAGAAGGTCTCCTGCATGCCGACTGCCCGAGCGACCTACGCCAGGCGCTCCACAGTGCGGTCGGCGACCTGGCAGAGAAGGCGGCCTTCATGGCCTTCGACGCGTTCCACCACACCTATGCGCGGGAACTGTTCAACTTTGCGCTCGCATGCGCGGCCAAAACCGACGACCCGCACATCCTGGTCTCGATCCTGTCGTCGATGTCCCGCCAAGCAGTGTGGTGCGGCCGGCCGCGTGACGCGCTGGGGTACCTCGACCAGTCAGACAGCCACGCGCAACGTCTGACCGCCACCGAGCGGACGACCATCGAAACCATTCGCGCCCGCGCGTACGCAAAGCTTGGGCCAGGCTATGCCGAGGACGCGCTGACGGCCGTGGGCCGGGCGGATGCCCTGTTCGCACAGTCGGACCCGGCCAACGATCCGGCGTGGGTGAACTACTACGACGAAGCCCAGCACCAGGGCGACACCGCCCACGCCCTGTTCGATCTGGCCATGATCGGTCGGCGGACCGACGCCGTGACCCGCTTCAGCTTCGCGGTCAACAACCACCGGCCCGGCTACACCCGTTCGCGCACGATGTCGAACATCAAGCTCGCAACCTTGATCATGGCCGCTGGTGACCCACGCGAGGCTGCGGCGATCGGACAGGACTCGGTGTACGCGGCGTCGCGGCTGAAATCCAACCGCGCACGGACTGACCTGATCGCACTCCGCATGCAGGCCACGAACCGCCCGAGCATCCCAGAGGCCGTCGAGCTGGTGGAGCGAATCGACGAGGCGGTCGGAGCATGACCGCGACGGCACTCGACCCTGCCCTTCCGGCGTTGCAGGCGGCCTGCATCACCGCCGGCGTCGACAGCGGCGGTGCCACTCTCATGCGCGCGAGCGAGAATTCGCTCTACCGGCTGCAAGGCGGGATCGTGGCACGGGTTACGCGCCCGGGCCAGCAGGCGGTGGCCGCAAAGGAGGTCGCGGTATCACGCTGGCTCGCCTCGATCGGCTTCCCCGTGGTACAGGTGGCCGAGGGCGTTGAACAGCCCGTGAGCGCCGACGGTCGCGCGGTGACCTTCTGGCACGAACTACCGAGCCACACAGCGGGCAGCCCGATTCAGGTCGGGCAGATACTGCGTGCACTTCACGCGTTGCCGCTTCCCACCGATCTGACACTCCCCCGGTTGAATCCGCTCGTGCGCCTCGCCGAGCGGGTCGAGGGCGCCAGCCAACTCGAGGAGGGCGACCGGGCGTGGCTGGCTCAACAGGTAGAAGACCTTTCTGCGGCGTGGGCAAGCCTGCCATTGGGACGACCTTGGTGCGCCGTCCACGGGGACGCCTGGGGCGGCAACATCGTGTCCACCACAGCTGGCGTCGTCATGCTCGACCTCGAGCGGTTCGCGTACGGGCCGCCCGAGTGGGACCTCACTGCCATGGCGGTGGACCGGGAGAGCTTCGGTGCCATCAGCGCAACAGATTGGCATGCCGTCTGTGACGGGTACGGGCTGGACGTGACCACGTGGGAGGGCTACGAGACCCTCCGTGCGATCCGTGAGCTGCGGAAAGTCACGTTCGCGTGGCAAATCGCCGACCAGGACCCCGCCCGAGTCGACCAAGCCCGCTACCGCCTGGCGTGCATCCAGGGGCGGGAAGGCCCACGGCCGTGGAACTGGGTTGCCGTGGTTTCGTAGCGACGTGAAGGAGCCCGCCGACCGGGCCTGAGTTAGGCAACGCGACCGCGCGCATGGCCGCCGCGCAACGGCGCTTCATCAAGGCCGCCAACGCCGAGCTAACGCAGGTCTAACCTGGGGGTGTGGCCGGCCTGCTGTCTTCTCGCCTAGTGCGTTGGGCCTTGAGCCACTCTTCATGCAGGTCCAGATCGAAGTCTTCAGCCGCCAGGTGCAGGGATACGTAGATTACGAACGACCTACTGAACTCGTAATGCTCCTGTGTGTACTCGATCAGGTCGTTACCCTTTACGTGCCGCACCCCATTCCCGGTGTGATAGACCTGGGGCCTGATCATGGAGTAGCGCGCGTACCGACGATAGTCAATTCCGGTTGCGAGGAGGGCAACGACTTCCTGGAGATCAGTGATCTCCTTAGTCAACCCCCGCACCACGTTCGTCACAACGCGTAGCAGTTGCTGCGCTCCCCGTGAAGCCGAGATGTCATGGTCCCCGCCGCTGTAATGAAGGTCGGTGTCAAGCTTTCTGAGCCTGTCATCTGAGAAGGTGAACGGCCCGCGGTCCCACCAGGACTTCTTCCGCTCGGCGTAGTCGCGAAGCAGCCACCTGAACGCGTCATCGAGCTCACCCAGCGCCGCGACGACCTCGCCGGCTGCCACATGCGCCTCGGCCTCGCGCAGATGCTCTCGTGCAGTCGCCTGGCTCACGAGTTCGGTAAGGTCGATCGAACGCACGTCGATGCCGAAGACACGCGGAGTGTTGTCCTCAAAGAAGGTATGGGTATCGCTCGCCGCGAGTGCAACATCGTCGGAGCTGGGCTTACGGCCCAGGTGCTTGAAGTCCACCCGTACTCTGTTGAGCCGGTCCATGCCAGCATGACCAGAGAGATCGACGCCGTACTTACGCAGCTCTTTCCAGTAGTCCAGGAACCTGATGTTGCTGCTGCCGACGCCCCCTACGTGCTCCCAGGCGAGGATGAGGAAGTTCTCGACGGCGTCGTGAAACCCCAGGATCGCAAGGATGTTGTTCGGCTCGGCCCCCCTGGCCTGCTCTCTGGCGTGCTCAAAAATCAGGCGCGTAATTGCGAGACGATCCATAGTGGTCGGTTTCAGCGTCGGCACGGAGGCTCCACTCTGACGACGGCGGGCGCCGAAGACGATACAGATCCGTGAAGATCATTATCGTCAATTTCGCGCGTACGTCCCGTCCGCGCGTCGGTGGCCTTCTGTCTGCGCACCCCCGCGCCCCGCAGGCCGGGCCGGCACGCTCGGAGTGACCTCGCCGACGCGGCACAAGCCTTCCACCGCAGCCCCGGCACGGCCAGTCGCCCAGTGCCCCAACTGTGGACAACGGCAGAGTGTGGATAACTCGCCCGAACTATCGCGTCTCTTCAGGCTGACGTCTGCGCATCTGCTGGGCGGGAGCATCGCCCCGAGTGCGATCAGCACGGCGGCGGAGTCGGTGGATTATCTCCTCGACCCGAGCAACATACTCCTCCGCCTCTTCGAAGGCGATCGCCGCAGGATGAGAAAGCATGCTGGTGCGCCGTGACCTTAGGCGACTAACGCTGTTGGCCGACGGCCGGGTGAGAATCCCAAGGTCCCTAAGCTCACTGATGAGCTGCCATCCCGTCAGCTTCATGTCGCGATTCGGCCCCCACAATGAATACAACTCGATCTCTACCAGCTGATAGCCCGAGACGACTGCCAACACGGGGTCCGTGCGAGCAAGATCCCTCAGTTTCTCGAAGACGGCGCTCGGCACCGCAACCTGCGGTGAGCCGGTGATCTGCGCCTGGAAACCTGCCTGAACTTCTTGCAGCCGGTCCAGGAACTCCAGGTCAATCGGACCGGCCTTCAATCGCTTCAGTCCTTGGCTAAACGCGCCCGCAATCGATCTTCGGAAGACGAGGATCCCCAGCGCCGCCACCGCCGGCCACGCGAGCGCCTGCAAGATGCCGACGACGAACGCCATCCAGTTCATGACGCGATGCTCTGCGAACCAGCAGGTTCACACCAGCCGCGACACGTACATGAAAATCCGCCGATTCGACCCCACCGTGGCTGACCTGCGCAAACCCCGGCATGATGGACGCCATGATGCTGCGCTGCACCTGCTGCGGGCAATGGACCGTCGAACAGATCTGGCTCCAGAAGCCAGCCTGGCGGCATGCCCGGCGCGTGCTGCGCCTACTCAACGGCGCGACCCTCGTCGGGGACGGCTACTACACCAGCGCCAGCCAAGTCGCGACCGTGCTCGCCTGGCACGGGATCCTGCACCGCATGGTCGACGTGGAAGGCAGCCAAGCCGACATCCCCCGCCCGATGGACTGCCCCGGCCGGTGAACCTGTGGGCACCGAAGACTGGGCCGCTCAAGGCCGCCGCCGACGAACCTTCTGCGCCCAGATCATCGCCCGAGACAAAGACATCCCCGGCTACATCTGCCCCCGCTGCGGACAGCCCATCGACTGGAACCTGATTCACCCGCATCTGCGCAGCGCCAGCGTCGACCACATCACCGAACGCCAAGACGGCGGCGCACTGTTCGACCCCGACAACGCGTGGACCATGCACCTCGAATGCAACTCCAGCAAGGGAGCCAAACGGGCAGCTCAACGCCGCCGCGAGCAAGGCACGATCATCGTCGAACTCGGTAGCGTGTGAGGCGGTTGGCGATTATCAGCCCCTAAGACTGCTGCTGCCTCCTGGCCCTCCGCCGTCTCACCAGGCGGCGGGCCTCCAGGGCCAACAGGCCAACGGCCAGCAGCGGCACGAAGACGTAGCCAAGCACTCGGCCAAGACCAAGGCCGGTATCGCTGAAGATCCAATCCAGGTCCACGGCTGCCCCTCGCCCACCAGGCTAGCAAACGGCCAGCGCCGGGCGCGCACTGGAGAGCGCGCCCGGCGACAGGTCGAACGACGTGGAACTTACGAGGACAGAATGTTGTGGCACTGCTTGGCGCGCTGAGAGCCGCCCACGTAGAACACGGCGCAGGGCCTTGCCGATGGTGTAGTTACCGTTGATCTCGAAGTGGTGGTACGTGTTGTAGTCACACGACGAGTAGATCGGCGACGGCGGCATCCAGGCGACGAGCTGGTTGTTGATGTTGTAGAACTCGTACTTGAACTGGTAGTTGCAGAAGCCGCCCTATCCTGTCCGGTCAGTCGGTGACGCTGAGCCTCTACATCGGCTCTGCCCGAAAGGGCATCGCGACCGTCGAGAAGACCCCGACGTCGTCTATTTCGAGTCGGATGTCGAGCGGCACCGGCGCTCCTGGCGGGTCATCGAACTGAGCCACGTAGACGCTGTCGGCCTTACTACCGCCCCCGCTAAGGCTCCGGAATTGCAGCGGCTGCCCTGTCGATGGAGTGATCGTCATCGACCACGGCCCAGAGCCGGCATCCGGACCCCCGGGACCAGCCACGAGGACGTAGAGTCTCGTGCCGAGCGGGACGCACACGAGCAGCTTGTACGGGCCGGACGTGTCCGCCTCGGCAGTCCACATCATGCGTCAAACCTCGACTCCTCCATTGATCGGCATCTGTAACTCACACACCGATCGCCGCACAGTAACAGCGGCAAGCGGCAATCCTCGTGGAACCGCCGAAGTCAGCTCTCGACCAGTGAACGAGTGAGGTACACGAGTGCGATGAACGTCTGGAAGAGAGCCAGCGGCTCGTCGCCGGTGAACGCCACCGTGACGAAGTCCAGGCGGCGTACGCCTTGGATCCAGGTCGCCTGCTCGGCCATGTCCGGCGAGGTAAACCGCACCTCGATCGTGGCGGGCATGGTGATCTGAGGCGGCAGCAGCTCGCCCCGCCGGGCCAGCGCCTCGCGTACGCCGTCGCGCACCAACTCACGGGCCGCGTCAGGGTGGAGATTGCGTGCCGCGTACCGGCTGATCGACTCTTTGACGACGATCGCGGTCACGCCAGGGCAGAACGGCTCGGCTTCCGGGCCGACGTACTGATCGCCGGTGATGACCGCGACCGGAACCCCGAAGTGCTGTGCGACGAGAGCGTTCAAGCCTGCTTCCCCGGTCGGAACGCCGTTGAGGCGCACGTCGGCGATAGCCTTGGGGTTGTAGGTGTGCGAGAGGATCCCCGGTGTTCCGGCGGCCGAGTGGTAGCCGAGGAAGACGACCGCGTCGAACGAGGGGTCGAGGCCCTGCATCATGTAGAGCGGCTTGACCCGGCCGGACAGGTACGACGCCCGACCGGCGAGCAGCGACGGCGGCAGGTTACGCATCACCGAATGGGCGTCGTTGATCAATGTCTCAGTCCCGCCGGCCGCGATGATGCCCTCGATCGCGGCATTGACCTCGCCGAGCGCAAGGTCGCGGCCGATCGCGTAGTCGTCGCCACTGGCGACGCACTGCTGCCAGTCGACGATGCCCGCGACACCCTCCAGATCCAGCGAGACGAAGATCTTCATGAGGCTGAGCGTCCCATGATCCGCTCACCTAAGGAAGCACTTGGCACGAAAGCAGCGGTGATCATGTGTCCGTGGTCTGCGATTTCACCCGCTCTTCAGGGTCATGTTGCGCCCGTCCGCGCCAATACCTCACTAGATGACGCCAATGCCCCGCTAGACGCAGATCGCAGGAATCTGATCATCGAAATCGGATCCGAAACGCATAGCACGGGCGAGGCCGCCGTCGACGGACCGCCCGCACCGCATGGGCTCTGGACGGCTACTGGACTCACTTATGGTGCACGGCGGGAATCATCGCCATAGTTGTGCCGTGGTATCAACAGACGATGACCCGTGGCAATGGCTGGAGGAGATCGACAGCGAAGCCGCGATGGACTGGGTACGCGCCCGCAACGCCGAAACCGGGAAGCTCACAGCCACCGAAATCTTCGGCGGGCTTCGCTCCCAGATCCACGAGATTCTGGCCGACGAGCGCAGGATCTCGTATCCGACGGTCCACGGCGAGTTCTGGTACAGCTATTGGCAGGACACGGCCTATCCGCGCGGTCTGTGGCGGCGCACCACCGTTGATTCCTATCGCTGCGACGAGCCGCAGTGGGACATCCTGCTCAACCTCGACGCCCTGGCCGCCGCCGAGGACGAGAACTGGGTTTGCGCGTCGATCAACGTGCGCAAGCCAGACTACGACCGGGCCCTGATCGGCCTGTCCCGCGGTGGCGGCGACGCGGTCGTGATCCGTGAGTTCGACCTTTCCACCCGGCGCTTCGTCGACGACGGTTTCACCGTGCCCGAGGCGAAGACATCGATCACCTGGGTTGATCGGGACCTGGTCCTCGTCGCTTCGGACTTCGGGCCTGGATCGCTGACCAAGTCCGGTTACGCGCGGACCGTGCGGTCGTGGCGGCGCGGCACACCCTTGGACACCGCGCCGATCGTGTACGAGGGCGGCGTCGACGACGTCTGCGTCTACGCCACCCATCAGCCGACACCCGGATACGTGCGCACGTTCCTGTCCCGGCGGATCGACTTCTACCGCAACGAACACCACCTGCTATCCCCCGACGGAACCGTCGTCCGGCTCGACCTTCCCGACGACAGCGGCTGGTCGATCCACCGCGAATGGCTCACCATCTGGCTGCGCTCACCCTGGACGCCCGGCCCCACGACCTACCCGGCAGGAGCGCTCCTCGCCACCCGGCTCGAACCGTTCCTCACCGGTAGCCGCGACATGGTCACGCTCTTCGAACCCTCGCCACAGTCGGCCCTCGTGGACTGGCACTGGACCCGCCATCATCTGATCCTGCAACAGATGGTCGACGTCACCAGCCGCCTGGAGATTCTCACACCCGCCGAACCCCACTGGGCACGCACCCGAATCCCGGCTACCAATGAGCTCGGGTGGGCGTGGATCCAAGACACCCAGCCCGACGACAACGACGACTACCTGATCGGCGAATACAGCTTCCTCGCCCCCGCCGAACTACGCGCCGCAATAGTCGGCGAACCACCACAGGTACTCAAACGCCAACCCGACCAATTCGACATCACCGGCATGCGGGTACGGCAGCTGTTCGCGATCTCGGCCGATGGCACGCAGGTGCCGTACTTCGTCATCGGCGACCCCGACTCCGTGAACCCGCCGACGCTCATCTGGGCCTACGGCGGTTTCAACGTGCCGTCGACACCCTCCTACGACCCGGTCATCGGCGCGACATGGCTGGCCAGAGGTGGCACGTACGTGGTCGCCAACATCCGTGGCGGCGGCGAGTACGGCCCCGGCTGGCACGAAGCCGCCCGCGGCCACCAGCGCCACAAGGCCTTCGAAGACCTCGCAGCGATCGCCGAAGACCTCGCCGCCCGTGGCATAACCACACTCGTGCGTCTTGGCATGGAGGGCCGCAGCAACGGCGGCCTGCTCGCCGGCGTCATGTACACCCGCTACCCGCACCTGTTCGGCGCCGTCATCGCCGAAGTACCCCTACTGGACATGCGCTCGTTCCACACCCTGCTCGCCGGCGCATCCTGGACCGCCGAATACGGTGACCCCGACAATCCCGATGACTGGGCCTACCTGTCCCAATACTCGCCGTACCACAACATCCAGCCCAGCCAGAAATATCCGCCGCTGCTCCTGATCACCTCAACCCGCGACGACCGCGTCCACCCCGGCCACGCCCGCAAAATGGCCGCCCGACTCGCCGAGCACGGCTGCGACGTCACCTACTACGAGAACATCGACGGCGGCCACGCCGCCGCAGCCGACCACCGGCAGCAAGCCCACAACGACGCCCTCAAGATCCAATTCTTGTGGCAGACCCTCGCCGGACCAGCGTGACGACCGCGCAAGCCTGACCAGGTGAATCAGACTACGGCTGTACGCTTATCAAGCGATCTTGACAGCTTGCAGTATTCGCAGACCCGGTGACAGGTGACCTTGTCGCGTCTAGCTGTTCGGGGCTGGGGTCCACTGTTCCTCAGGCGTCGCGGTGTCAGGCGCTGGAATCCGGTCGTGGCGGCAGCCAACCGATCGCTTCGCCTGCGACTTCCGCGGGCCGGCTGCGGGTATGTTCAACTGCGTGGAAACGGACCGGGTAGACGAGATCAAGGCTCAGGACGAGCGGTCGGCTACTCCAGCTGGTTGGTTCGTTGAGCAGCTGACGCGTCCGAGCCCGCGAGCACGGTATTACGCTCTGATGGCGCTAGCTCATCGCAAATCCACTATGGATCACTCGCTAGGCGCATTGTCGGCAGCGTTGATAGCCGAGGCGGGTGCTGGATTGCAGGAGTCGGAAGGGCCACGGGCAGGGCGCTGGCCTGCTTGTCGACTCGCCGACCGGCTAGCCGAGTTCCATCCCCAGCAATGCGCCCAGTTCCTGAAGGCCGTCTTCGGCCATCCCGCCGCAAAGGTCCGGCAGGACGCGCCGCAGGCGGTCGCACGGCTGGCGTCGCTGTGGCGCAGACCGATGGTAGACCTGTGGGCCGCAGTCGCAGACGCGCTGTCTGACGGAGATTCACCTATCGGCTGGGATGCTGCTAAGGCGTTGGCCAACGCCGGCGCGGCGGCCCGTCCTCACGCCGATGCTCTCATCGCCTACGCCGAGACGGCGGACGACGGCTTCGGCTACGCAGCAGGCGCTCTGGCCCGCATCGGCGATCCCAGGGCTGTCCACATCCTCAACCATCGGCCGGTGCACCAATGGTGGCCGATCGGATATCGGCCGGTGAGCGTGCTGGCAGGGCTGAAGACGGAGGCTGGGAAGCTACTGCCAGCACTCCGGCAGGCACTGTCCCCCGAGACCGAGGCAGACCTGGTACCTATTCTCGCCGCCTGGGGCACAGCCAGCGCTGAGGCCGTACCCGAACTTGTGTCTCTACTCGACGGCCGGCGGACGTTCCGGGCTTCGGCAGCCCTCGGCCTGATCGGACCTGCGGCACACGATGCGGCACCCCGGCTCGCACGCCTGGCACTTGATCCAGATGCACGGGTCCGCTGCCCCTCCAACCAGACAGCGGCCTGGGCACACTGGCGGATTACCGGAGACCCCGACCTGCCACTGCGCGTGATCGGCACTGCCGACCACTGCCAGTGCCTGAGCCATCCCGCGCTGGACTACCTCGCAGATCTCGGACAGCTCGCTCAGGCCAGCGCCGAAAGCGTCCGAGGCTGCCTCACCTCGACGGGCGCGTGGACGCAAGTGAAGGCCGCCCACGCCTGGTGGCGGATCACCGGCGACCCACAACCATCCTTGCCGGTGCTCATGGCGGCGCTGGTTCCACAACCAGTCCACCAGTGGCACGAGCTCGCCATAGCGAGCGCAGGCTACCTCGCCGATATGGGCGCGGCCGCAACGCCGGCAATCCCCCTCTTGGAACAGCTGCGCACAGGCGAACGCCGCTTGGTCCAACACATCATCTGGGATGAGGCGCTGACCGCTGCGGCCACCAGGGCGCTCACCAAGCTGAACCACAGCTAGCCGAGGTTCTCGACGCCGATTGATCTTCCAATTCGTTGTCTCACGCCAGACTGCCAAGCCCGGAATCCATGTGCTCGCGGTGTGCTCGGATGCAATGGGCGGGAAGGTACGCAGTAGCACGGGGCGGCTGCTGCACCAACCCCCTCATCTCAACCCTTAGCTTGCACCGAGCGAACATCCCCCCGTGAAAGGCATCTCCTCGATGCCCATCTCATGAGTTACCTGCTCAGGTGCGATCGCTTGGGCAGGCGATGTCAGAGCCGGCTGATATGAACTGGGCCGTGATCACTGAGCATGTCGATCCTCCTGATCTCGAGACGACTCGCCTGGCTCTGTCCATCGACGATGACGACGCCTCGGCGCTGGGATGGGCGGCAGTACGCGGCTTCGAGGAGCAGCACGGGATTGTGCTGCCTGAGCCGTACCGGTCATTCGTCGCCGAGGTCTCTGACGGGTCGCCCGCCGGACTACGGGCTGGTTGGGCTCGCCAAGGTGCCGGATGACTGGGGCGACGACCGGCCGGCACGCGATCTGAGCAAACCATTTCCGCTCACCTCCGAGTGGCTGTGGGAGGAGGACGATCGGCCCGAAAGCGAGCTGGGGGGCCACTGCTGGGCTTATCTGGTTGATCACCGGCGAGGGCGCGACCCCTTTCGGCGCAGGGTTCGGGCACACCACCGGCGAGCCCGGGTTCGCCGGCTGGGTCAAGCACTGGGTCACCGGTGGGGAATGGTTTGACGCCGCCTGACGACCGATATCCGAGCCTTCATAGGGTTGCCTCGGCACCCCACGGCGCGGATGATCGTCGGGTGTCGTTCCTGAACCCAGACCTGGTCACGTTCGAGCTGCGCGACGGCGAACCCGTCCTATCGTTGGCCGTCGAAGTCCCCACCGGGCCGGATGAGGGCTGGTCGTTGATGAATCGGCTCACGGTCTGCGTCGTGGACGGACCCGGCGATGCGGGGTATCTGTTCCCCAGGCTCGGCGGGCCTGCTGGCGACAAGGCTCCACAGGGCTGGGACGAGGCAGTCGCCCGCGCCGGCGGCAGCACCGTCGTGTTCGGCGGCGGCACCCAGACACGCACACTGTTCGCACCCTCGGTGGGCTAGCGCAGTTCGCACATCCTGAGCCTGAACATGCGTGGCCTACACGCCCTTCGGATGCACCGGGCACAGCGGGGTCACGCCGGAAGGTCCATCGTCGATAGGCTCAAGCCCATGTCAGAGATGGTCTCCGGCGAGCGTCGACCTCGGCAACTGCACGAGCTGACCGACGTCTTCGGCTTCCTCGAACAAGTACGCCTTCGTCCGGGCATGTGGGTGCGGTCGCTCGATGAGCTGCACTCGATGCTGATCGGGTACCGGGTCGCGCTGGAAGTCCATGGAATCGGGGAGGATTTCGAGTTCTGGCCGGCCGGCGCTTTCGCCGAATGGCTTTGGGTGAGGCTGGGGCGGCATAGTTCCCTTGGCTGGGCTGCGGAGATCAGCCGCGAGGCCGAGGCTACAGGCGTCAGCCCGCTGAATCTGTTCTTTACATTCGTGGATGAGTTCCGGGCCAGCAACCGCACCAGAAATGCCTGATCAGCTTCGTCCGATTGTCGGTGGCGGGCCATGCCGAAGGTCGGAGCAGACCGGTGCTGGGTGATTCGTCACATAGACGGCCACCTCGTCGCCCTCTTCCCTCAAGAATGCCGCGAGTCTGGCCCCGAAGTCCTCCGTGTAAAGAGTCGTTAGAGGTCACGTCCCTCGAACTTGCGCAGGGCCGCCACTTGCGGGCCCTCGTCGGCCGGGTATTCACCCTTCGGAATCGACCAGACACCGGGACTTTGCGGGCCAAGAACAGCCCACCCATGTGCCCGAGCAGAAGCTGGATCGTTCCGTCCGCGACCCGTACAGCAGCAGCCCTGCGCTCAGCGTTGACACATTCCTACGACACGGGCGCACAAGGACCGGTGCTGAGAACCGTCACCGAGTACGGAGCCAGCATCCGCGAGCTGCCGATCGGCGCGTTGTCATGGTGGCTGCGCAGGCCGCTGTCACCAGGCTGAAAAGAGTGCACCGTGGTACCTCGGCTCATCTTCTGACCGGCAACGTCCAGCTGTACGCGATGCGCCCGCGTCGGGTCGGTGTTGACGAGCAGGACGGCGATGCTTCCGTCGGGCCGCCGGCTGGCGTACGCGAGCACCGACTCGTCCGTCGAAGTGGTCTGCAGCAGCACCCCGCCGCGCCCGGCGACCTCGGTCGCGAGCTGAATCCCGAAGTACGACGGATAGGGCGTGTCGTCGGCCACGTCGCAGCCGGTCGACGCGCACCCGCTGGCGAGCAGGCCGAGGTCACCGGTCGGGAACGACCAGTTGTGCAGCGCCCACACATCGACGCTCTCCGCGCCGTTGGCCAGCAGGGACAACGAATGCGCGGCGAGGAACAGCGCGTTGAACTGTGCGATCTGGTCCGGTCCCGCCGCCGTGGCCGAGTTCATCTCGCCGATCATGATGGCCGTTTCCGGCCCGGCGTACTCGTCGACCATCGCCCGGGTGTCCGGCAGGATCGCCGGGATCGCGTACTCCGCCGCGGCGAGCAGGTCGGCCGGTGCGCTGCCGATGAAGCTCGACGGATACCAGTGCAGGTCCACGAAGTCGATGGCCTGCCCGGCGATGCTCAGCACCGTCTCGTTCCAGTCGCGGAAGGGGCTGGCATCCGGTCCGGAGACGAACAGCCCGACGCCGATCCTGATGCTGGGGTCGACAGCCTTCATGGCCTGCGAGTACGCGACGACGTTGGCGGCGTATGCCTGCGGGCTGCGGTCGGTGTGGGCGTCCGGCTCGAAGTTCATGTCTTCGAAGTACCCGTTGAGGTAGACCTCCTCGCCGATCTCCCAGTCGCGCACGCCATACCCCTGGACCTGGTTGGCGTAGTGCACCCAGGCGGCCGCTTCGGCGGGCGTACCGGTGCCGTAGTTGACGTGGACCATCATGTCCGCGCCGGAGGAGCGGGCCACGGTGGCGTACTGGTCGAAGGTGAACTGCGGCGGCAGCGCCGCGTAGTCCGACGGGTGCTCCGCGATGTCGGGGTCCGGGCTCAGGGAGCCGTCGGCCCAGTGGTAGAGGTCGCTGATGGGGCCGCCGTTGAAGACCAGCCTGCGCAGACCCGCCTGGCGCAGGAGCCCAGGGACCGCGGCGTTGGTCAGATTCGGGTTCGACAGGTAGGTGTTGACGCCGATCGCGTGCTGGTCGAGCGCCGCGATCGGCCGGTCGGCCCGGACGGTGATCTGCGCCGATGTCGCGGCGGCGACCGGTGACGCGGGACCCGCCGTCATCGCCAGCACCGATGCGGCTGCCACCGTCACGTGCATGATCCGTCTCATCTGGATGATTCCTTCCCTCGTGTTCGCCTTGCCTTGCCATGATCAGCAGTGGCGTGCGGAGCGAGCAACGGAAGAAAGAAGGCGCGGTATCCGACTAAAGTCTAGGGTGTGGCGGCTGATGTCACGGTATCGCCTGGTACCTACGCGGCCGAGGGTCAGCGCCGCCGGATGTGGACGGTCACAACAACCTGGCTGTCTCGGGTGAAGCTCTCGCCGCCGTAGCCGCCGTGCTGTTCAAGACTCTGTAACCCGGCCAGCTCGGCCATAAGTTCGAGTTCATAGGGCCACACGTAGCGGCTGTGAACCGCATGCATAGTCACACCGGTCGTCGGCGAGAGAGTCGACACCTCAAACTCGATCGTCTGGGTCATCGGGTTCAACCGTCCGGTCTCGATAACGGTGCCGTCGCCTCGCCGACCCAGGTGGCGTACGCGGCGTCCCTGCTTGTCGAACGAGCTCAGGTCCGGCACCGGCATTTCGAGGACGAGGCGCCCCGCCGGTGCGAGCACCGAGGCTATCGCGGCCAGGCAGCGTCGCTGCGCGTTGGCGTCGGGCAGCGCGGTCAGCGTGCCAAACACGCAGTACACCAGGTCGTATGGCGCCCCATCGGAGGCCGACGCGAGCAGATCGGCGTCAGTCATGTCGCCGAGTGTCGTGTAGAGCCGGTCCGCCCCTGGTTTGGTGCGCAGGACGTCCAGCATCGCGGGCTCGAGATCTACTCCGAAGACCTTGACGCCGCGTTCGGACAGCGGAAGGGCCACCCGCCCGGTTCCGATGCCCAGCTCCAGCGCGATCGGCTCGACCGCGCCGGTTGCCCTGGCCTGGCCGGATAGGAAGGCGGCGGTGTTCAGCGCCCGGTCATCGATGGGAAAATACTGGTCATAGAGTGCGGCTGCGGGACCGCCGTAAGTGTCCTCATTGGTGGTCACGATGCCGACCATGACATGGTGGGCTGAGGTGACACAAGCCGCGACCGGCGGGCTGCCCCGGCCGCCTCGCCGGGCGATGACGACGCCACCGGTATTCGGAACCATGGATCGCGACGGCAACTGCGGCGGAGGGGGCCATGCGCCGTGCGTCACCCCGGACCGGAGCGACGACCCGCACCATGGCCGAAACCAAGGGCGGCCGATTTCTACGGACCGCCTACCGCGAGCAGCGCCGGGGCCAGGGGTTCCAGGATCGCCGGGGTGTAGGGCGGGCGCAGGTAGACGATGACCAGGTCGGCGCCGAGTACGCCGAGCTCGGCGGCCGCCGCGGCGGTGGCGTGCGGGTCGCCGTCGTGGCGTACCTGGGCCGACACGGTGATCTCGGCGGGGTCGCGGCCGATGGCGGCGCAGTGCCCGTGCAGCACTGCGCGGGCGCGGGTGAACTGCGCCGGGGTCGGGGTGTCGAAGTTGGCGTGCTGGGCGTAGCGGGCTGCGGTCAGCAGGGTGCGTTTCTCGCCGGTGCCACCGACGCACAGCGGCGGATGTGGCCGCTGGACGGGTTTGGGCTCGCACAACGCGCCACGTAGCTGGTAGTGGGCGCCGTCGAAGTCGAATCGGGTCTGCGTGAACATCCCGATGAGCACTCGGCAGGCCTCTTCGAGGCGGTCGCTGCGCTGCGCGGCGGTGCCCATCGCGATGCCGTACGCGTCGGACTCGTCGGCGTTCCAGCCGGCTCCCAGTCCGACCTCGAGGCGGCCGCCGCTGACGATGTCGACTGCGGCGGCCATGTTGGCCAGTACGGCCGGATGCCGGTAGTGCACACCGGTGACGAGGGTGCCCAGCCGCAGGCGCTGGGTGGCCTGCGCGAGCGCGGCCAGCGTCGTCCAGCCTTCCAGGCGCGGGGTCAGCGGGTCGGCGGCGTGCGTGGGGTGGAAGTGGTCCGACGTCCACCCGGACTCGAACACGTCGACGTCGTCGGCGGCCTGCCACAGCCGCAGGAGGTCGGTCCAGGTGGTGTCCTGTGGCGATGTCTTGAAGGCGAAGCGCACCCGTCGAAGGCTAGCGGTCCGGTGTTCCCGCCCTCGGCTCGGATGTCGCGCGAACGCGCTGACCAGAGCCGCTGCCCAGCCTGGACGGTCAAACCGCTATCGCGCGGGCGGCGGCGATGCGGCCACGCCCGGCGCCGCCTGGCGGCTGACGCGGGCGATGGTCCTCACCGTTGGCGTGTTTGCCCGGTGGCGGGCGTCGCCTACGGTGTTACCCGCACGCGGCCCACAGTCCCGGCCGGAAGGGAGCCGTCTTGCGGTTCTGCATCTTGGGACCCGTAACGGCCTACGGACTCGACGGCGCCGTCGAGTTGGGACCGACCCGCCAGCGCACCGTGCTGGCTGTGTTGCTGGCCGCACCGGGCATGCCCGTGACCACCGACCAACTCGTCGACCGGGTGTGGGGCGACCAGGCCCCGCAACGGGCCCGGCAAACCCTGCACACCTATCTGTCGCGGCTGCGTACCGCGCTCGAAGCGGCGGACGGGCCGAACCTCGTCCGGCGTGGTCGGGGCTATCTGCTCGATGTCGACCCCGCAACCGTGGATCTGCATCGTTTCCGTGATCTGGTCGGCCAGGCCCGCGTCGCCGACGTCGGCGAAGCCGCCGAGCTGTGGCGCGAGGCGCTGGCCCTGTGGCGCGGTACGCCGTTCGACGATCTTGACAGCGACTGGCTGAACGCTGTGGCCGCCGGGCTGGAGCGGGAACGCTGGGCAGCCGTCCTCGACCGCAATGATGTGCTTCTACGTGCGGGTGCGCACGCCGCTCTCCTTGCCGACCTCACGGAAGCAGTCGACGGTCATCCGCTGGACGAACGGCTCGCCGCGCAATACCTCCTGGCTCTGTACGCGGTGGGCCGCCAGTCCGATGCTCTGGCCCATTACCGGCTGGTGCGCCGACGCCTGGTCCACGAGATCGGCAGCGAACCCGGACCCGCTCTTAAGGACCTGCACCACCGCATCCTGCATCACGATCCGCACCTGGTCCTGCGGGAGGCGCCAGAACCGGCCGAGCCTGCGCCGCAGCCGCCGGCTCGGTCCCGCCGGCCCGCGCAGTTGCCGGCCGACACTGCCGGGTTCACCGGGCGGGCCGACGAACTGGACGAACTCGATCGGCTGCTCGACGAGCCAGGTCCGGCGATCCGGATCGCGGTGATCGGCGGCACCGCAGGAGTCGGCAAGACGGCCCTGGCGGTGCACTGGGCTCATCGGGTCTCCGAACGCTTCCCCGACGGTCAGCTCTACCTCAATCTGCGCGGCTACGATCCTCAGCAGCCGATGAACGTCGCCGACGCGTTGGCCCGCCTCCTCGTCGGATTGGGTGTGCCCGACCGGGAGATCCCTGTCGGAGTGGACGACCAGGCTGCCCGGTTCCGAAGCGAGATCGCCGGCAAGCGGATGATCCTCGTGCTCGACAATGCCTCGACGGTGGCTCTCGTGCGGTCGCTGTTGCCGGGCTCTGGGTCTTGTCTGGTCGTGGTGACCAGCCGCGACAGTCTTGCCGGGCTTGTCGCGATCGACGGGGCGTACCGGGTCGACCTGGCATTGCTGAGCGACAAAGAGTCGGCCGTCCTGCTGGGCCGGCTGATTGGGCGGCGGGCGCAGGCAGAGCCGGCCACCGTCGCGCTGCTGGCCGAACAGTGCGCGCGGCTGCCGTTGGCACTGCGTGTCGCCGCCGAGTTGGCCGTGTCACGGCCAGACAGCACGCTGGCCGAACTCACCGCCGAACTGACCGATCGGCAGTCCCGGCTCGACCTGCTCGACGCCGGAGGTGACCCGTACGCCGCCGTCGGGGAGGTGTTGTCCTGGTCCACTCAGCACCTGCCCGCAGCCGCCCTCGCAACGTTTCGCCTCCTCGGCCTGCATCCCGGCCCCGACGTCGACGCATACGCGGTCGCCGCACTGACCGGCGCACCGGTCGGGCAGGCTCGCCAGAGCCTGGCGCTGCTGGCTCGCGCATACCTCGTGCACCGGGCGGGACCCGGTCGATTCGGTCTGCACGACCTGCTGCGGGCTTACGCTGGACAGCTGGCCGCCACTGAGCTCACCGAGGCGCAGCGGAGCAACGCCGTGCGGCAGCTGCTCGACTACTACCAGACGGCCGCAGCGGACGCGATGGACTGCCTGCACCCGGCCGAAGCCGCAGACCGGCCCGTTCGGACTGCCCGCACCGCCGCCGTCCCCGACTTGTCGGCCAACCACGACGCACAGCGGTGGCTCGACAACGAACGGTTCGGGCTCATCGCAGTCGCAACACATGCCGCGGCTGCCGGTGACGGTACCTACGCAGTCGATCTCGCCCGTATCGTGCATCGATATCTGATCGACGCACACACCACCGAGGCGATCACACTTAACGAACTGGCCAGGGCGGCCGCCGAACGAGACGGCGATAGCGGCCGTCTGGCTCATGCGCTGCGGCAGCTCGGCGCGGCCTACGGTCGCACGAGCCGACTCGACCTGGCCGTCGACTACCAGCGCAAAGCGGTGACGCTGTTCCAGCAGTGCGGCGACGGCGCCGGCCAGGCCCGAACTCTCACCGGACTCGGTGTCACGCTCGTCCGGCTCGGTCGGCACGGCGAGGCACGGACACATATGCGTTCGGCCGTCGCGGTCGCCCGCCTGACCGGCGACGCTCAGGGCGAGGCGATGGCCCTCAACAACCTCGGCAACCTCGAGCAGCGCCTGGGCCACCACGCCGACGCCAGCGACTACTTGCAGCAGGCACTCGACCGATTCCACGTTCTCGGCGTGCGGACGCACGAAGCAAACGCGCTGACGAATCTCGCTGTCGTGGAAACCACGTTGGGCCGATACGCCGAGGCGGCGGCGCATCTCGATGAGTCGCTGACCATTCTCAAAGAACTCAGTACGCCCACGGTCGAGGCTCATACCCTGGACAAGCTGGGGATGCTACTGCTTCGCCTCGGCGATGTGGAGCTTGCGACGGCGAAGTTCGCCGAAGCGCTGGAGATCGACCGCCGGACCGGGGTTCGCGCGTCCGAGACGTACCCGCTCAACGGCCTGGCGGAGGCAGCGTTCCTGGCCGGCGACTTCGATCGAGCGGTGGACCGGCACAAGCAGGCACTGGCCGTCGCTGAGGAGATCGGCGTGAAGAACCAACAGGCCCGCGCGCATCTGGGGATCGGTCGAGCCCTGAACGCACGTGGAGACATCGAGCAAGCTCGAACACACCTTGAAACGGCACTGGCCCTCTACGAAGGACTCGGCATGCCAGAGGCAGCAGAGGCCCAGCAGGCGCTGGCCGAGATGGCACCACACTCGAGTACGGGGTGACCCATGCCGCCGTCGCCGGCGATCTCGGGACGCGAGGCCTGCGATGGCCGTGCTGGGAACATGCGAGCCTCGATCGGCCCCGCGACGGGAGGTGCGTGGCACGCCTTCCGCCGCAGGTGGCTGCCTTCAGTAGCGAGTCGTAACTGTGGTCGACGGCCAGAGTCATGACGCCGGCCAAGGGTGCGCGTGCCGAAGACTGTGGCCTCGGTGCTCCGGCGTCGCCGATCGGGACGTATCTCGACGCTCCCGATCCTGAGGGGACGGTGCTGCGGTTCCTCGCCGACAACCCGATCAGCCCCGGATCGTTCGTGGGCGTTGCCGTCGACATGCAGGACGGCGTGACCTATGACGCCCCGATCTTGTGAGCCACCGATGCCGTGCTGCGCCGAAGTACCAGCTCGGGCTCGAACAACACTTCGTCGCTGACCAGCGGGCTGCCGGCGACTTGAGCCTCCAGCAGTGACACGGCTGTCTGTCCGATCTCCTCGATCGGCTGACGGATCGTCGTCAGTGGTGGATCGACGCAGGTCATGAGGGCGGAATCGTCGTATCCGATCACGCTGACGTCCTCGGGGACGGCCAGCCCGTTGTTGCGGGCGCCGCGGATCGCGCCGAGGGCGAGCACGTCGCTGGCGCAGATCAGCCCGGTCGCCCCACGCTCGAGCAGCCGGACGGCCGCGACGTGTCCGCCTTCCAGCGACAGGATCGTGCGTTCGACCAGGTTCGGCTCACCGGGGAACGCCTGAACCTTGCGTTGTGACGGCACGTGCCCTGGCGGGCCGACCACGAGGCCGATCCGCTCGTGACCGAGGCTGCGCAGATGGCTGTACGCCTTGGTGACCGCCGCCGCGTCATCGGTGGACACCCGCGAGAAGCCCAGGCTGTCCACGGCTGCATTGATGAGGATGACCGGCAGTTTGCGTTGCAGCATCCGCTCGTAGTGCTCGTGGTCCGCGTCGGCTTGTGCGTACGCACCGCCGGCGAAGATCACGCCGGACACTTGCTGGCCGAGCAGCATCGTGACGTAGTCGCCTTCGGAGACGCCTCTGCTCGTGCGCGTACACAGCACCGGCGTGAAGCCCTTCTTGACCAACGCTGCTCCGACGACCTCGGCGAACGTGGGAAAGATCGGGTTCAGCAGGTCCGGCAGCACCAGCCCGACCAGACGCGGGCGTTCGCCGCGCAACTTGACCGGCCGCTCGTAGCCGAACACGTCCAGCGTCGTGAGGACGGCGTTGCGGGTCGAGTCGGAGATCCCCGATCGGCCGTTGAGCACTCGGCTCACCGTCGCCTCACTGACGCCGGCGTGCTGGGCGATGTCCACCAGCCGTCTCATTTGAGCCCCGAGTGAGCCAAGCCCTCGACGAACTGGCGCTGGGCGACGATGAAGACGATCAGCACCGGCAGGACCGTCATCGTGGCGGCCGCCAGCTGGGTGTTCCACATCTCGCCGCCGTACGCGTCGGTGAATCGGGTGAGCGCCTGCGGCAGCGTGAACAACTCCGGCGAGGTGAGGTAGACGGTGGGTTCGAGGTAGAGGTTCCACGAGGTGAGGAAGGTCAGGATCGCCACGGCGGACAGCGCGGGCTTGGCCAGCGGTACGCAGATCCGCCACCAGATTCCGGGGCGGCCGAGGCCTTCCAACCGGCCCGCCTCCTCGAGCTCGACCGGGAGGGCGATGAAGAACTGCCGCATGATGAAGGTGGCCAGGACGCAGGGTGCGGCCAACGCCGTGACCAGAATCAGCGGCCAATGCGTGTTGATCATCCCGGCTCGTTTGAACATCTGGAACAGCGGCACGATCGTCACCTCGCTCGGCACCAGCAGGCCGATGAGCACCACCACGAAGAGGGCGTTCGCGCCGGGGAAGCGGATCCGGGCGAAGGCGTACCCGGCGAGGCTGGAGACGAGCAAGGTGATCAGCGTGACCAGCAGGGCGATGTAGACGCTGTTGAAGTACTGCCGGGCGAACGGCTGGAAGGTGAAGGCTTCGGAGTACGCCGACAGCGTGGGGTGATCGGTCCACAGTGACGGCGGGGAGGCGAAGATCTCCGGCAGCGGCTTGACCGATGCGGCCACCATCCAGATCGTCGGCACCACGAACGGAATCGCCAGGACTCCGAGCGCCACCACCAGCAGAACGCGTCGCCCCAGCGAGTTCAATGATTCACTGCTCATGGAAGACCCACTTCCGGCGAAGCTGCCATTGCAGCAAGGTCAGCAGCATGACGAAGGACAGCAGCATCAGGGCGAGCGTCGAGCCGTAGCCGATGTTGTTGAACTCGAAGGCCTGCTGGAAGACGTAGTAGACCAGCACGGTCGTGCTGAGCTCGGGGCCGCCGCCGGTCAGGACGGCGATCTGTGCGAAGGACTGCAGCGCGCCGACGATGGTGATGATCGCGGTCAGCAGCACGGTCGGCGAGATCAGCGGCAGGGTGATCCGGGTGAAGATCGTCCGGCTGCCTGCCCCGTCCATCCGGGCCGCCTCGTACAACTGGGACGGCACTCCCTGGAGCGCCGACAGGAACAGCACCATGTTGACGCCGACGCTGCGGACCACCTGGGTGATGATCACCGACAGCATGGCGGTGTCCCCGTGCTGCAGCCAGTTCGGTCCCGTGATGCCGATCGTGGCGAGCGCTGCGTTGATGCCGCCGTTGTCTTGCAGCAGGAAGCCCCAGACCAGCGTCCAGGCGACGACGGAGACGACGACCGGCGAGAAGAACAGGGTGCGGAACAGGGTCGCGCCGCGGAACCGGCGGTTGAGGAGCACGGCGATGAGCAGTCCGAGGGTGATGTTGAGGATCACGACGCCGGTGGAGAAGATCGCCGTCGCGAGCAGGACCGACGGCAGCTGGGGGTCGGACGCGAGAGCGGTGTAGTGCTCGGCTCCGACGAAGGTCTGCTTGCCGGTGAACACGTTCCAGTCGTTCAGGCTGTACCAGATCGCCAGGCCGACCGGGATCAGCACGAACAGCAGGACCCCCACCAGCTGCGGTGTGATGAACAGATAGCCGGTGAGCACGTCTCGGCGGCGGGTGGTCCAGAAGGGCGGCCGGGCCGTGCCCCGGACGTTGGCAGACGCCCGGGACACGACACGGTCTTTCGTGGTGGCCGACACTACTTGGCCAGAATGGGTTCGATTGCGGCGCAGACCGAGCGCAGCACGGCGGGGATGTCGGCGTCGGACTTCCACATGGCGTCCAGCGCGGTCTTGCCCTTCTGGGCGATCTCGGCGGGGCTGGTGTGGTTGGGCAACGTGACGGCGGTCGGCAGTTGGTCGACGACGACGGACTGCAGCTGTTCGGCGCTCAGCGTCTTGTTGTTCGCGGCGAGCTTGGCCCCGGTCAGCAACGACTTGCGGGGCGGCGGGAAGAACTGGGCCAGCTTCTCGGCGTTCGACGGGTTCGTCAGGTACGCGAGGAAGTCGGTGGCCTGGCTCTGATGCTTGCTGGAGGCCAGTACGCCGACTCCTGCCTGCCCGAGCACGGCGTACTTGCCGGCCGGCCCCGCCGGCAGCGGGTAGAGCCCGAACTTGAACGAGCCCGTGAGCAGTGAGGCGCGCGACACCTGGGCGATGGTGAACGCGGCGTCACCGGCGAAGAAGTCCGCGGTGGTGCCCGGGCTGGGCATCGCCTTGGTCGTGAACGCCGCGTCGTGCAGGAAGGAGAAGGCCTTCTGCATCTCAGGGCTCGCGAAGGTGCACGTCTTGCCGTCCTGGCTCCACGCTGCCGCGCCCCAGCCGGTCCAGACGGTGGCCAGCACGTTCCACGACTTGTAGTCGAAGTCGCGGACGACGAAACCGGCCTTGCCCGTCTTCTCGTGGACGGCCGCGCCCGCGGCGGCGACCTGATCCCAGGTCAGCGTGGCGGGGTCGATCTTCTGACCGGCCTTGGCGAGCAGGTCGGTGTTGACGTAGAGGGCGTACGGCGAGTTGGAGAAGGGGTACGCGTACAGGGTGCCGTTGCGGCTGTACTCCGCGGTGACGCTGGAGAGCAGGTCGTCGTATTGCCAGCCGTCGGTGGTCTTGAGCTTGTCGGTGAGCCCGACGAGAGCGTCGGAGGCGATGAGGTCTTTCGACAGGTCACCCATCCAGGCGAGGTCCGGCGCGTTGCCACCGGCGATCTGGGTGGTGAGCGTCGTGTTGTAGTCCGCGAACGGCAGGCTCTCGAAGGTGATCTTCGAGACGTCGGGGTGGTCGGCCTTGTACGCGTCGCCGATCGAGTTGAGCAATTTCAGCTGAGCCTCGTTCGAGGTCCAGACCGTCATCCGCAGCTCGGCCGGGCCTGAGGTCTCGGCCGCCGGCCCGGCGCAGGCCGCACTGAGCCCGAACATCGCCGTCAGCGCGAGGGCGCCGAGCGTCTTCCGTGCATTCATCATGATCGCGTCCTTCTTAGGTGAGTGTTGGGCGCGGCTCAGTAGCCGACGACCTCGGGCCAGTGCAGCTCGACGCCGGCCTCGACGAGACGCTGCTGAAACAGGTCGACGAGGTCGGCATCGGTCGCTACCTGCCGTGGGCTCAAGCTGCGGTCGAGGCAGAACGCGGCGAGTTCCCCCGCGGACTCCCCCACGTTCCACTCGACCGGATGCAGCCGGTACGCGCCGTTGGTGATGTGGGTGGTGCCGATGTTCTTGGCCGCCGGCAACAGGTTCTGGACGCGTACCGGAACGAGCGCGGCCAGCGGGATCTCGAACGGCGCGCACTCGACGTCGATGTAGTTGTCGCCGCCGGTCGACGGATGCAGGTCGATCCGGTACATCCCGACTCCGACCGAGCCGTCGAAACGGGCCGGGCCGTCGTATCCGCGGGCCTTGATCGAGATGTCCTGCTCGCGGACGGTGGTCAGCGCCTTGATGCGCCGGGACTCCCGGATGTAGGGCGCCTGGGCGAAGCCGTCGGCGGTCCCGACCAGATCCCCTCGCAGCCGCAGTCCGGGCCAGCCACGTCCGCCGTCGGGTCGCGGTGCCTCGGTCTGCAGCCAATACGCGTACGCCCGGGACTGCGCCTTCGCCGCGGCGAGGTGCCGGCTGCGTTCGTCGGTGTCGATGATCGAGCCGCCGACGTAGTCCAGCTGCGGCCAGTTGGCCAGCACGATGTCGCTGTCGTACAGGCCTTCGGCGAAGGTCTGCCGGGCGGCGATGCGCCGGAACTGCCACAGATCCTGATCACCCGCGTCGAACCGTGGATCACCGGAGTTGTCGCGATTCGGGTTGACGATCATGGTTCGCTGTTCCGGCACCAGCGTCCGCGGGTTCGGTGCGACGAACGACAGCATCGGACCGCCCCAGAAGGGCAGCTCGAACGAGCGCCACTCGTCGTAGTCGGCGGGCCGGTCGATGGTGTGGTCACCGGCGACGTGGTCGAAGGCGAAGCACCACGCGATCGACTGGACGTTGGTCGGGTCGGCCACCTCGGCCGCGCTCGGCTCACCGGTGTCCGACCGTGCCTCCGCGCCGACGACGTACTCGGTCCCGGTGAGCGGCAGCAGGTCGCCGGTCTCGGTGCCGTCGAGGACGAACTGCGCCGTGATGACGATCTCGGCACCGCTCGGCAGGTCCTTCACCGTGACGGTCCGGACCACGCCGTCGACGACGTCGGCCGAGACCGGAACCGCTGGCTGCAACACGGTCAGCCGGCCGCTGGACCGATACGGAGCGAGCAGAGCTTCGATCACGGCGAGCGCCACGCGCGGCTCATGGCACAGCCGGCTGACCCGGCCGCGGCCCGGGTTCAGTTCCCGCTCGGCGCGGGCCGCGGCCGACAGCGGGTAGTGGTCGCGGTAATACCGCCGGATGTTGTCCCGCAGCGTCCGATAGCGGGCGGTGACGCCGAACTGCTCGACCCAGATGTGCTCGTCCGGCGGCACTGCTTGCGACGTCAGTTGCCCACCGAGCCAGGCGTACTCCTCGGTCATCACGACGCGGCGGCCGCGTTGGAGCAACGCGAGCGCGGCGGCTACCGATCCGAGCCCGCCGCCGATGATCGCCACGTCGGTGGCGATCGCGCGCATCAGGACACCGCCGATCGGGCGACGATGGTCCCGCCGGTCTCGACCTCGGCCATCAGCAGCCGCTGCGTCTCCAGGCTCGCCCATTCCTGAGGGTCGGTGGTGATCAGCTGCTGCAACAACTCCAGCGCCTCGGCGGCGATCTG
Organism: Hamadaea sp. NPDC051192; assembly: GCF_040682475.1. Taxonomy (NCBI): domain Bacteria; kingdom Bacillati; phylum Actinomycetota; class Actinomycetes; order Micromonosporales; family Micromonosporaceae; genus Hamadaea; species Hamadaea sp. NPDC051192. Next base: position 294 of record NZ_JBFBAZ010000113.1, on the reverse strand, counting down.
CATCCTCGGCACGTGCAAGCCGGTCAATTCACGGTTCGCGGCGCGATGGCCGCGTACCTCCCCGAGGGCGGCGACCGAGATCTCGCCCGGCACGTCGACTCCGGCTTCGACCAGCGCGTGGATGACGTCTTCGGTCAGGAAGGCGTCCTCGGCGATGATCAGGGTCGCCTCGGTGGCCCTGGCCAGCCGCGGCAGGTCGGCGACGCGCTCGTCGCCGACCAGCAGGAACGCCAGCCGGCCGTCGGCCGACGCCGCCACGACGGCGCCGCGCCGGGCGCGCGCGGGCGGCGTGTG
>NZ_JBFBAZ010000112.1:0-26355 GCF_040682475.1 Hamadaea sp. NPDC051192 | reverse complement strand
GGAGGAATCGCCGTGAGCCCAGTCATTCGCGCCGACGACTTGTTCTGCCTGCATCGCGTACCCGGCAACGGATTCGTCGCGGCGTTGCGCGGGCTGACCCTGGAATTGGCCCCCGGTGAGCGCCTGCTCGTGCACGGCCCGAACGGCTCCGGCAAGACGACGCTGCTGCGGGTGCTGGCGGGCGAGGTCGCGCCCAGCGCGGGCACGGTCACGGTCGGCGGCGTCGATCTCGTGGGCGCGCCGCAGGCTGAGACCGCGCGGCTGCGGTCTCGCGTACTCGGGCTGGTGGATCAGCAGAAGACGCTCATCCCCGAGCTGTCCGTTGTAGACAACATCGCGCTGCAGAGCCGGGTGGGGACGCGGAAGGTCGACAAGCCCCGCGACACCGCGCTCAAGCTCCTCGCCACCTTGGGGCTCACGGACCTGGCGCACCGATCGCCGGGCTCGCTGTCGGGCGGCGAGGCTCAGCGCGTCGCCGTCTGCGCCGCGGTGGCCCACTCCCCGACCCTCGTGCTCGCCGACGAGCCGACCGGCGAACTCGACCGGGCCTCGGCCGACGCGATCTACGATCTGCTCGTCGCGGCCACGGCCGCCGTCGGCGCGTCGCTGCTCGTGGTCAGCCACGACGTCCGCGCGGCGCGGATCGCCGATCGGGTGGTCCGGATCCGCGACGGGCGGCTGTCCGAGGAGTGGCGTCCCGGTCAGCCGGAGGACCTGGTCGTCGACGACCGCGGCTGGGTGCGGCTTCCGCTCGCCCTTCATCGGGTACGCCCAGAGCAGCGACCGGACGGGCTGCTGCTTCGTCCGTCCACTCCGGTCGAGCAGACGCGACCGGAGACGGTGACCGTCGCACCGCACCCACCCGGCGACGTCGTCGCCGCGCTGTCGGAGGTGGCGTTGGCCCGGGACGACCGGGCGATCCTGACCGGACTCTCGTTCCAGGTACGCGCGAGCGCCTGGACCATCCTCAAGGGACGCTCGGGTTCCGGGAAGACGACGTTGCTGCGGCTGCTGGCCGGGTTGGAACGGCCGGACTCGGGCCGGGTCGTCGTCCAGGGCACGGATCTGTCCACTCTCGACCGCACCGAGCTGGCCCGGTTCCGGCGTACCTGGCTGGGCGTCGCCGGACAGCGCGCGGCGCTCGTCGAGACGCTGGACGCCGTGGCCAACCTCCACGTCGCCCGGGAGGCCCGCGGGCTGCCGGAGAATCCGGAGCTGATCGGGCAGCTGATCGCCCGGCTCGGGCTGACCGGCGTACGCCACCGGCCGGTGGAGACGCTGTCGGGCGGGGAACGCCAGCGGGTCGCCGTGGCGCGGGCGCTGGCCGCCGAGCCGTCGATCGCCGTGTTCGACGAGCCGACCTCGCAGCAGGATGAGGCACACGCCGAACTGGTGGCGGCGACCCTGCGGGCGGCGGCGCGGGCCGGGGCGGCGATCGTCGTCGCCACCCACGACCCGCTCCTCCTTCAGGCCGCTACGTCCTCGGTCGCTTCTGCACGACCTACTTCTTGACCTGGTACGCCCCGATGATCGTCTGCTCGACGACCACCCCGGACGCGTCGCTGCCCTGGGCGCGCAGCGAGATCGTGCTGCCCGCCTTCTGCGGCAGGAACGCGTACCAGGCGGGGCCGGCCTGGACGACCAGCACCGAGTGCCAGGTCTTGCCGCCGTCGGTGGAGTAGTCCACCTTCAGCTTGCGCAGCGGCGCCGCCCCGGATTCCGGCTGCGCCGCCACGGTGATCGGCACCATCGCGATCGGCGCAGGCGAGGCCAGCCCGGTGGCGGCGTCGATGTCCGGGGCGAAGCTCACCGAGGTGACCGGCAGGCGGGCGAACCCGGCCAGCGGATCGTCGCCGACCTCGACGTGCTTCGACCGGAACGACCAGCTCGCCGTGACCTTCGTGGAGAACCGGCTGTCCCGGGTGACCTCGGTGACCACCTTGTAGTTCGCCGCTTCCGGCGGCACCTCGACGTCGAGGTAGGGATCGGTGGACTCGGCGATCTTCACCCCGTTGCGATAGAGCGTCGACTTCGCCGACGCGTACGCCGAGAAGCCCGCGTGCCCAGCCCCGTCGCTGAAGGTCGGCGAGTCGAGGATCAGCTCGTCGCCAGACCGGACCAGGTATTGGAAGGGATACTGGGCCGTGCCGAACGCCGGCCCGAACACCGGCGCGTTCCACGACTCGGCCGTGGCGCGGCCCGGCTTGAGGACACGCCGCGGACCCGTCAGATAGGCCCACTTGCCGCCCTCCGGATCCGACCAGTCCTGTTCCTGGTACTCGTCCTGCCAGGCGGCGTCACCGTTGAAGTACAGGGTCCGCTGGAACGGCGTCTGGAAGGAGACGCCCATCGACCAGCCGCCCCCGAGCGGATCGTTCACCGGTGTCGGATGGCTGAAGACCACCGACTCCAGTCCGGGCGCGTTCTGGTGGTAGGTGGCCTTGACCGTGGCGAGATCCCGCTTGGCCAGTTGCTTGTCGAGGCCGGTCGGGAAACTCTTCGGGAAGTACCAGGCCAGGTTGTACATGCTGGGCGCGTTGAACAGCGTCCCGTCGGGCCCCGGCGTCGCCCAGCCCGAGGTGACCGAGCTGGACAGGCCCTCCACCGGCGATGGGCCGATCAGCCCGCTGTAGAGCTTGCCGAGGCCTTCGTCCCCGAGCAGCCCGAAGCCGGCCGCGCTGCCGTTCGGGAAGGTGTACTCGGCGTCCAGGATGGTGGCGACGTTGATCGCGGCCGGATCGGGCACCTTGGTCCGCACCGGCTGAGCCGTACGCATGTCGAGGACGGCCGTGCCGGTGGCGGCCACGACGAGCTTCGGCTGGATCAGCATGGTGGTCGACCGCTCGTCGAGGTCGTCCAGCCAGCTGTTGACGAAGTACTCGCCCTTGGGCAGCCGGAGCGTCTCGGACCCGCCGCCGAAGAGCACGTATTCACTGACGCCACCGCTGTTGAGGATCGTCAGGTGGGTGTCGTTCGGCGTACCGTCGCGCGAGATGTGCTCGAAGGTGATGTCGTAGCTTTCCACCTCCTTCTCCACGCCGTAGGGGACGCTGACGCTCACCCCGGGCGCGGTGCCGACGAGCTGGCCGCTGTAGAAGCCGTCCGCGACGTCGGCGCGGGTGTCGGCGGTGAGGGCGACCGATGCCGAACCGCCGGCGGGGACCGTCACGGCCGGCGCGCTGAGCGAGAACAGCGAGCCCGGGTCGCCGGCCCCCGTGGTGCGCAGGGCCAGGTTCAGCGTGACGTCGGCCGTCCCGCTGTTGTGGTAGGTGACCGTCTTGGCCACCGGGGTGTCGTCGCCGTGCGGCCACGCGGCCAACCCGAAGCTGACGGACGGCGACTCGGCCGTGATCGTCTGCCCGATCGCCCGAGCCACATCAACCCGGCCCGCGCCCTGACCGAAGGCGGCAATCCCGTCCAGCGGCTTGGCTGAGCCCATCAAAGCCGCCTTCAACTGCGCGGGTGTCCACTGCGGATGCTCCTGCACCAGCAATGCCGCCGAACCCACCGTGTGGGGAGTCGCCATCGACGTGCCCGACAGCGTCGCATAAGGCTCACCCGGCGTGCACAGGAAACCCACCGAGCTGCACGCGGCCACGATGTCCACGCCCGGCGCGGAGATCTCCGGCTTGACCGCTGCGTCGCCCACTCGCGGGCCCCGGCTGGAGAACTCCGCCAGCTCGTCGGTCTTCGACGTCGCGGCCACCGCGAGGGCGGAGTCTGCGCTGGCCGGCGAGCCGACCGTCCGGTCGCCGAACTCGCCGTCGTTGCCCGCCGCGATCACGAACAACGTCCCGTACTGCGCGGTCAGGTCGTTGACCGCCTGCTCCAGCGGATCGATGTCAGGGGTGTCCGGACCGCCCAGGCTCATGTTGACCACGTCGGCGCCCTGTTCGGCCGCCCACTGCATGCCTGCCAGGATCCACGACTCGGCGCAGCCGGCGTCGACGCAGATCTTGCCGTTGAGCAGCTGTGCGTCCGGGGCGACACCCTTGTACTTGCCACCCGACGCCGCGCCGCTGCCCGCGATCGTCGACGCGACATGCGTACCGTGCCCGACATGGTCACGGTCGTCCTCGTCGGGGTAGTCGGCCGCAGTGAAGTTCTGGCGCGCGATCACCTTCCCCGCGAGATCCGGGTGGGTCTCGTCGATGCCGGTGTCGAGGACGGCCACCTTCACCCCCGCTCCGGTGTAGCCGGCCTGCCAGGCCGTGGGCGCCCCGATCAACGGAACGCTGACGTCCAGCGTCGGCTTGCGTACGCCATCGAGCCAGATCTTCGCCGTGGCCAGCGGCTGAGCCGCGAGCCGCGAGTCGGAGCCCGTCAGGCCCTTCCACAGGGTGCCGAGTTTTCCCTTGTCGGCCCGCCCGGCCGAGCCGTGCACCGCCTTGAGCGAGCGGGTCAGCTTCAGACCGGTGTCGGCCGGCGGCGCGGACTTGGCCGTCACGATCAGCGGCAGATCGGCCCGGCGATCGTCGTAACCGAACTGGATCAACGCGGTGACGTCGAACAACCGCGAGTCCACCCGGCCCGCCGCCAGCAACGGCCGCGCATCGGACGGAATGACGTGCAGATGACCTTTCGACTGGTAACTCGCGAACGTGATGTGATCGCGGCCGTTCCCTCGGATCACGCTGATGCGCCCGGAGTCGGCGACGCGCAGGACGTCGCCCGTGATCAGCGTGACGGTGTGAGCCCGGCCCGGAAGCGTGGCACGGATGCCCCCGTTGGTCGTGGCGGTCGGGTTTGCGTTGACCGGTCCGGACGGCGCCGCCCCGGCGGGTACCCCGCCGACCAGCACCGCCAGCGCGAAGGCGGCCGCCAGAACGCGGCTTCCTTCTCGTCGGTGTCGAAGCATGACCTCCCCTATCCGTGTAATGGCATCCATGAGTTCATGGATGCCTGCACTCCGGAAGACGCCACTAAAGGAGATCGCGTTGCACCGGAAACGGGCCAATTTCGCCTGCGCCCTAGTCGATCCGCGTTACGGGCAAGTGCCTGAAATATTCAAATGTGGTTGCGGGTCTTCCGGAGGAAGAGTCATCCGAGATACAGTCCTTCGCAATAGCGTGGGAACGCTCCCACGGCCGGCGGCAAAGACTGGATCGCAGCGCAACACTGCGACCCGGTCGCAGATAAGGCGACGCCCGGCCGAACGTGGGAGCGTTCCCACATACACTACGTCCAAGGTCCATAACTGAAGGAGTCGACCATGCCGGTGCTCACCCGCCGGAGGCTGCTGGAAGGGGCCGCGGCGTCGGCCTACAGCGCGGCGGTCACCACGGCCCGCACGACCGGCGCGGCGGCAGCCGCGGCGGCTGTAGGCACAACCGTGGCCGCCTGCGACGACAGCCCCGGGCAGCCCATCCCCGAACCCACCCTCGGGCTGAGCTTCCCCACGGGATTCGTGTGGGGCGCCGCGACGTCGGCGTACCAGATCGAGGGTGCCGCCGCGGAGGACGGCCGCACGCCGTCCGTGTGGGACACGTTCAGCCACACGCCCGGCAAGGTCCGCAACGGCGACACCGGCGACGTGGCCGCCGACCACTATCACCGGTTCGCGGCCGACCTCGACCTGATGAAGTCCGTCGGGCTGTCCTCCTACCGGTTCTCCATCTCGTGGCCGCGGGTGATCCGCGACGGGAAGGGCCCGATCAACCAGCAGGGCCTGGACTTCTACAAGCGACTCGTCGACGGGCTGCACGAGCGCGGCATCACCCCGATGGCGACTCTCTACCACTGGGACACCCCGCAGGCGCTGCAGGACGCGGGCGGCTGGGAGAACCGCGACACCGCCTACCGTTTCGCCGAGTACGCCGCCGCCGTGACCGAGGCGCTCGGCGAGTCGGTGCCGACCTGGCTGACGCTCAACGAGCCGAAGACGGTCGTGCAGAACGGTTACCTCAACGGCGGCCACGCCCCGGGCTTCCGCGACCCGTCGAAGGCGTACGTGGTGGCGCACCACCTGATGCTCGCGCACGGCCTGGCGGTGGAGGCCGCGCGCCCGCACATCGGCGGTGGCCGGATCGGCCCGGCGCTGAACCTGCACCCGTGCTACCCGGCTGACGAGAGCCCGGAGGCAGCCGAGCAGACGCACCTGATGGACGGCTACGAGAACCGGCTCTACCTCGACCCGGTGTTCCGGGGCGAGTACCCCCGGGACACGCTCGAGTCGATCGCCGAGTTCAGCCCGATGGCGAAGTACATCAAGGACGGCGACCTGAAGATCATCTCGGCGCCGATCGACGTGCTGGCCGTGCAGTACTACACGCCGATCTACGTGACGGCCACCGGCGGCACCGTCCAGAAGCACCCGCTGACCGAGGCGTTCTGGCAGCAGATCTACCCCCGCGGCCTGACCGACATCCTGGTCCGCGTCAAGAAGGACTACGGCGACGTGCCGCTGACCATCACCGAGAACGGCCTGCCCACGCCGGACCAGCTCGGCGACGACGGCAAGGTCGACGACGCCGGCCGGATCGCCTTCCTGCGCGACCACTTCGCCGCCGCGCACGCCGCCATCGCCCAGGGCGTACGCCTGGAGAGCTACCACGTGTGGTCCTTCATGGACAACTTCGAGTGGCAGGAGGGCTACGAGCAGCGCTGGGGCCTGATCTACGTGGACTACCCCACGCAGCGGCGGATTCCTAAGCGCAGCGCGTTGTGGTACTCCGACGTGATCCACGCCAACAAGGTCTGATCCGCCGGTTCGGCCCGGGAGCCTCGGTCACTTGGTGGCCGAGGCTCCTCCCGTACGCAGGATGTATTCCAGCAGCGTGATCAGCACTTCCTTGACCGACTCCCGTTCCCGGGCGTCGCAGAGCACCACCGGGACGTGCTGCTCCAGGTCCAGCGCCGTACGCACCTGGGTCGAGGTGTGCGTACGCACCCCGTCGAAGCAGTTGACCGCCACCATGAACGGCGTGCCCCGCCGCTCGAAGTAGTCGATGACGTTGAAGCTGTCGGCCAGCCGCCGGGTGTCGGCCATGACGACCGCGCCGAGGCTGCCCGAGGCCAGCTCGTCCCACAGGAACATGAACCGGTCCTGGCCGGGCGTGCCGAACAGGTAGAGCACCAGATGCGGGGCGATGGTGATGCGGCCGAAGTCCATCGCCACCGTCGTGGTCCGCTTGGTCTCCACCCCGTTGATGTCGTCCGTCTCCTCCCCCGCGCTGGTCAGCACCTCCTCCGTCCGCAGCGGGCTGATCTCGCTGACCGAGGACACCAGCGTCGTCTTGCCGACCCCGAAGCCGCCCGCGATGAGGATCTTCAGCGCCTGCGGCACCGCCGTCCGCTCAGATCGTCCGGAGGCCATGGATCACCGCCTGGAGCAGCTGTTCGGTCGGACCGTCGGGAGTGGACGGGGGATCGTAGCGTTCGATGAGGCCCTCGGCGTGCAGGTCGGCCAGCAGGACCCGGACCACGCCGAGCGGGAGGTCGACGATCGCCGCCACCTCCACCACCGCGCACGGCCGCTCGGCGGCGGCGAGGATGGCCCGCTGCTCCGGAGTCTGGCCCTGAGCCGGGTCGTCGACGGTCGCCACGACGTGGGCGATGAGGTCGAAGCCGGCCGGGTCGACCCGGCCGCCGGTGATCGCGTAGGGACGGACGACCGGACCGGCCTCTTCGTCGAGCCAGTCGGACTCCCAGTCCTCCGCGTTCACCGCGCTCCAGTCGCCAGGTGCTCGCCCACCCGGGTGACCATCAGTTCGGCCTCGTACGCCAGCAGCCCGAGATCGGTGTCGGCGCCGGTCAGCACGGCCAGGCAGGTGCGGTGGCCGGCGTCCGAGATGAGCAGGTACGCCGTGTCGAACTCCACCACGGTGGACCGGACGGCGCCGCCCTCGAACCGGCGCCCCGCGCCCCGGGCCAGGCTGGCCAGGCCGGCGGCGGCCGCTGCCAGGTGATCCGCCTCGTCCGCGTCGAACTTCGCGTCGCGGCCGAGCACCAGACCGTCGACCGACAGCAGGACCGCGTGCCGCGCGGCGGGCACCTTGCCCACGAGGTCGTCGAGCAACCACCCGAGTCCGGTCGGCGCGGCGGTGTCGCTGGTGGACGTCATGGCTGGGTCTCCCCCTCGTCGCGCGCGGGCTGATCGCCCTCGACCGGACCGGTCTCCGGTTTCTTCGCCGCCGGGCTCGGCTGTGCCGCCGACGGACCATTATCACCCTTGTGGACGGTCGTGGAACTGTCGGTTTCCCCACCGACCGCAGCCGGCCGCTCCGCGACCGGGTCCGCCTTCTCGACCGGCTGCGTCTTCTCGACCGGCTGCGTCTTCTCGACCGGCTGCGTCTTCTCGGTCACCGGGTCGAGGGACGCCCGGCCGGACGCGGTGCCCCGCTGGAACGCCGCCAGGTTGGCCCGCACCCGCTGGGGCGTACGCTCGCTGACCGGACTGGCCGCCTCCGCCGCGGGCGACGTGGGCGGGTCGGGCGGCGCCTGGCGCGACCGGCGCGGCAGTCCGCCGACGTCGATCCCCCCGGCGGTCTGCACGACCGGTTCCGGGCGGGCCGACACCTCGGCCTGCGCCGGCATCTTCACCCCGGCCGGGCGCCTGGGCAGGTCGGTCGTCACGGGCGCGGGCTTGGTGGCCGGCTTCGGGACGGTCGCGATCAGCGACTGCGGAATCAGCGCCTCGGCACACACGCCGCCCTGCTCCGACCGGGTCAGCTCCACGGCGATCCCGTGCCGGGCGGCCAGCCGCGCCACCACCATCAGGCCCAGCCGGGCGCTGTCGGCCGGGTCGAAGTCCGGCGGGACGGCCAGCCGGGCGTTCGCCTCCTGCAGCGCCTCCTCCGTCATGCCCAGGCCCCGGTCGGCGACCCGGACCAGCAGACCGTCGGACCGGCTCTCGGCGCTGACGTTCACCCGGGTCTGCGGCGGGGAGAACGACGTGCCGTTCTCGACCAGCTCGGCCAGCAGATGGATGATGTCGCCGACGGCCCGCCCGGCGATCGCGACGTCGGGGATCTTCTCGACGACGACCCGGACGTACTCCTCGATCTCGCTGACCGAGCCGCGGATGACGTCGACCGCCGCCACCGGGTGCCGCCAGCCCCGCCCCGGCGCTCCGCCGGCCAGGATCACCAGGTCCTCGGCGTGCCGCCGCATCCGGGTCGACAGGTGGTCGAGCCGGAACAGGTCTTCCAGTTCCTGCGGGTCGCGGGCGCGCCGCTCCATCCGGTCCAGCAGGCTCAGCTGCCGGTGCAGCAGGGTCTGGCTGCGCCGGGCGACGTTGAGGAAGACCTCGTTCAGCCCGTGCCGCAGCACCGCCTCGTCCACCGCCGAGCGCACCGCGGTCTGGCGTACCTCGGCGAAGGCCCGGCCGACCTCGCCGATCTCGTCGTGCCCGAAACTCAGCTCGGCCTCGGCCACCTCGACCCGTTCGCCCTTGCGAAGGCGGGCGACGACGGCGGGCAGTTCGACCTCGGCCAGGTCGGTGGCGGTGTCCCGCAGGCGCAGGAGCCGGCCCGCGACCGAGCGCGAGACCCGCAGGCCCACCCACAGCGCCAGCGCGACCGAGATCAAACCGGCCAGTCCGGTCGCCACGATCCGCGTGTACGCCGCCGACACCGCGGCCTCCGACCGCTCCGCGGGCGCGGCCGCCGCCTGCTCCTCGAACGAACGCAGCGCCTTGAGCACCGCGTTGGTCGCCGTACGCCAGTTGGCCGCGTTGATCGGCAGCGGGTTGTTCGGCTGGCCCCGGCTGAGGAAGGCCTCCTCCATCACCGCGAGCTGCACGAACGCGTCGCCGCGGACCATCTCCTGATAGCGGGCGCGGTCGGCGTCGGGCAGCTCTCCGACGGCGTCGGCGAACAGCTGGCGCTGAGCGCCGATGGCACCGGCGATCTGGGTGACGTCGTTCATCGTCGGCTTGCCCACCGCGAAGACCGCGCTGACCAGCGCGTCCTCCTGGGCGACCAGCTCCCGGGCCCGGCTGAGCCCGATGAGCGTCCGGGACAGTTGCGACAGCTGCGGGTCCTGCACCTCGGCCAGGGGCACGAACAACCGGTACGCCGAGTCGATGATCTTCGTGTACCCCGTCATCGCGGCGGCCCGCAGATCGGCGCTGCGCCCGGCGCCGCCCGCGTCCGCGGCGTTCCGGGCGGCCTGGAGGTGATCCAGCTCGGCGGTGAACTCGCTCAGCCGTCGCTTGATCAGGTCGTCGGCCCGATCGGTGACGTCCCCGCTCGCCGACTGCTGCCGGAAGTCGCGTACCGCGGTGTCGGTCGCGTCGCGCTGGGCCGTGATCTCGGCGGACGTGCCGGGCTGGGCCAGCTGGACGACGGTGAGCCGGCGCTCGGTCTGCAGTTCGGCGACGACCTGGGCGGCCGGTCCGCCGACGTGCCGGGCGAACAGGCCGGCGTCGGCCAGGTTCCGCGCCGGTCCGACGGTCAGCGCCGTGGCCAGCAGCCACAGCCCGAGCAGCGCCACCAGGGGGATGATGACCAGGGCCGCCATCTTCGCCCGGATCGACCGTCTCTTCAACACCTCAAGCCTCCGGCGGAGCAAATCAGCACGCCGGACATGGCATCACAGGTGGGCCCGCTTGTCCACTACGTCCGTCTTCAATAGACAGTCAAGCCCGGCCGGGCGGAGGATGCCGCGATTGCGGGCTTACCGGCAGAATGCCGCCGTGGACAACCTGATCGGCATCCTCTCCGCCATCGTCTCCGTCGTCGGCGCCATCGTCGCCGGCGTCATGACCAGCTGGTCCAGCCGCAAGGCGAGCGCGTTCGACGCCAAGCTGGAACGGGAGCGGCACGAGGAGACCAAGGCCGAACAGGCCGAGAAGGTGCTCGGCCGCTATCGTGAGCCGCTGCTGCTGGCGGCCAACAGCCTCCAGTCGCGCCTGTTCAACGCCGTACGCGACGAGTACCTGCCGGTCTACCTGCGGTGCGGCGACAAGGAGCAGGAGGACTACGCCCGGCAGTTCACGGTTTACACCCTGGCGGAGTACCTCTGCTGGGTGGAGATCATCCGGCGCGAGCTGCGCTTCCTCGACCTGGGCGGCGAGGAGCAGAACCGGGTGTTCACCAAGCGGCTGCTGGACGTGACGAACACGCTGTCCAGCCAGAAGTACGAGCAGCCGCACTACCGGCTGTTCCGCGGCCAGCAGCGGGCGATCGGCGAGTTGATGATGCAGCCGGGCGCCGACGGGCACCACGACTGCATCACCTACCCGGAATTCACCCGCCGGTTGGACGACGACCCGCGGTTCCGCTCCTGGTTCGAGCGGCTGCTCCGCGAGGTCGACGACATCGCCGACCAGAGCGAGGCCGGCAACGCCCGGGTCATCGACACGCAGCGGTCGCTGATCGACCTCATCGACTTCCTCGACCCGGACAAGACCCGGCTCGGCGCGGACCACCGGGAGAAGTACGTGGAGGCGACACCTTCCCCTGCGCCGCCTCGCACGTCACCCGCCGGTTCGTCACACTCCGTGACGGTCAGCGCCCAGCCAGCAGCCGGTTGACCGCCGCGTCGACGTCCAGGTGCTCGGTCTCCCGGCCCCTCGGCACGACGACATAGGTACGCCGCAGGAAGCGTACGAGCACGCTCCGCGGCACTTCGAACAGGGCGTTCCCGTCGGGTGACGAGAGCGCCAGCGCGACGAAGTCGCCGCGCGGCGTGGCCCACGGCCAGACGCGTACGTCGCCGATCCCCGCCGGCTCGTCGAGGCCGGTCACTAAGAGTTCGCGAGCGAACGACCAGCTGACCGCCTCCCCTCCGGCGGACTCGGCATGGAAGATCACTTGGACCGCGTACGGGTCAGCCGGGTCATAGCGCAGGCTGGCGCGTACTGGTAGCGCTGTCGCGTCCGGCGCGACGAGCCGCAGCGAGGTCTCGACCTCGACGGTCGTTGGTCGGATGGCACTCATGTCGTACTCCCCCCGGCACCGCTGCGAGGCTGGTCTCGCCCCGCCTTCCCATACTCAGGCGCACTCCGGCAATTACGCTCCGTCATACGATGATCTCACCCAGTAGTGGGAAGACAGGCAGAAACCCGGCCCAATGGGGGCCGGATTTCGTTAAAATCCGCAGCTCGCTGCGGGGTGCCTGTCGGCGCCAGGTGCATTCAACGTCGACTCACCTCCGTAACGTGCGCACCACTTGTAAGGTGACGGGCGAGGAGCACCGCCATGCCTGTCGAGTCACCCAGAAAGACCGCCACACGCGATATGAGTACGCCCGATGACCCCACGGGAGGGTCGAAACCGGACAGTCCCGGTGGGATCAAAGGAAAAATAGCGGCAATTCGGGCACATCCCACGGGGAGTGTCGCCTTTCGGACCGGCATCGCCATTCTCGGCGGCCTGATCGTCGTCCTTGGACTCGCCCTGGTTCCATTGCCCGGACCCGGCTGGCTCATCGTCTTCTTCGGCGTGAGCATCTGGGCCATCGAGTTCGTCTGGGCCCGCCATCTGCTCCAGTACGGCCGGCGCAAGCTCGGCGCGTGGACCGCCTGGGTCAGCCTCCAGCCGTGGCCGGTCAAGGCGCTCATCGGCGCGGTCGGCCTGGTCTTCGTGTCCTTCGTGGTCTGGCTGACGCTCAAGCTCAGCTTCGGCGTCGACCTGCTGAGCTACCTCTAGCGCCTGGCACTGCGGCGCTGTCTCCAGCGCACCGCATCACGGCGTGAGCCGGTGGTCCAGCGCGGTCCACCGGCGGCCCGCGCCCAGGGTGCGTACGGCGACGCCGAGCGCCTTGAACGAGCCGACCAGCACCACGAGCTTCTTCGCCCGGGTGACGGCGGTGTAGAGCAGGTTGCGCTGCAGCATCATCCACGCGCCCGTGGTCAACGGCACCACCACCGCCGGATACTCGCTGCCCTGCGAGCGATGGATCGTCACGGCGTACGCGTGCGCCAGCTCGTCCAGCTCGTCGAAGGCGTACTCGATCTCCTCGTCCTCGTCGGTGCGCACGGTCAGCTTGTGCTCCTCCACCGACAGTCCGGTCACGACACCCAGCGTCCCGTTGAACACCCCGGCGACGCCCTTGTCGTAGTTGTTGCGGATCTGCGTGACCTTGTCACCGACCCGGAACACCCGCCCGCCGAACCGCTTCTCCGGCGCGCTTTCCCGGCCCGGCGTGAGCGCCTCCTGCAGCAGGGCGTTGAGGTTGCCGGCGCCGGCCGCGCCCCGGTGCATCGGGGCGAGCACCTGCACGTCCCGCCGGGGGTCGAGGCCGAACTTCCGGGGGATGCGCTTGCTCACCAGGTCGACGACGAGCTGCGCGGTGGCCTCGGCGGTCTGCGCCGGCTCCTCGTCCTCACGCTGGTCGCGGGCGAAGAAGAAGAAATCGCCGAAGCCCCGCAGCTGCGGCGGCTCGCCGTTGTTGATGCGGTGGGCGTTCACCACCACGCCGGACTCCTGAGCCTGCCGGAAGATCCGCGTCAGGCGTACGCGGGGAACGGTGTCGGCGTTGAGCAGATCTCGCAGGACTTCGCCCGCGCCGACCGAGGGCAGCTGGTCGACGTCGCCGACGAACAACAGATGCGCCCCCGGCGCGACGGCCTTCACGAGCTTGTTGGCGAGCAGCAGATCCAGCATGGAGGCCTCGTCCACGACGACCAGATCGGCGTCGAGCGGGTTCTCCCGGTCGTAGGTGGCGTCGCCGCCGGGCTTGAGCTGGAGCAGCCGGTGCACCGTGGTCGCCTCGTGGCCGGTCAGCTCGGCCAGCCGTTTCGCGGCCCGCCCGGTCGGCGCGGCCAGCACGATCTTCGCGCGCTTGGCGCGGGCGAGTTCGACGACCGAGCGGACGGTGAAGCTCTTGCCGCACCCGGGGCCACCGGTAAGGACCGCGACCTTCTCGGTCAGCGCGAGGCGGACCGCCTGCTCCTGCTCGGCGGCCAGCTCGTGCCCGGTGACGGTACGCAGCCAGGCCAGCGCCTTCACCCAGTCCACATCGGCGAACCGAGACATCCGGTCGCGACTGGTGTTCAGCAACCCGAGCAAGGTGTTGGCCAGCGACGTCTCCGCCCGATGGAACGGCACCAGGTACACGGCCGGGATGGTGGCCGGGCCGTCGGCCGAGGCCGGACCCGGAACCTGCTCCCGGACGACGCCCTCGGTCGCCACGAGGTCTTCGAGGCACTCGGTGACCAGTGCCGCCGGCACCTCCAGGATCTTCACCGCGTCGCCCACGAGGTTAGGCTGCGGCAGGAAGCAGTGCCCGGCGTCGGCCGCCTCGTTCAGCGTGTACTGCAAGCCCGCCTTGACCCGCTCGGGGCTGTCCCGGGGGATGCCGACCGCCTGCGCGATGGTGTCGGCCGTCTTGAAGCCGATCCCCCACACGTCGGCGGCCAGCCGGTACGGCTCGTTCTTCACCACCGAGATCGCCGAGTCGGTGTACTGCTTGTAGATGCGTACGGCCAGCGAGGTGGACACGCCGACGCCCTGGAGGAACAGCATGACCTCCTTGATGGCCTTCTGCTCGTCCCAGGCGGCGGCGATCATCTTGGTCCGCTTCGGGCCGAGCTTGGGCACCTCGACCAGCCGCGCCGGCTCCTCCTCGATGACGCGCAGGGTGTCCGCGCCGAAGTGGCCGACGATCTTCTCCGCCAGCCGTGGCCCGATGCCCTTGATGAGCCCGGAGCCAAGGTACCGCTCGATGCCCTTGATGGTGGCGGGCAGCACCGTGGCGTAGGACCAGACCTCGAACTGCTTGCCGTATCTCGGATGCGAGGTCCAACGGCCGGTCAGCCGCAGACTCTCCCCCGGCTGCGCGCCCAGCAGCGGGCCGACGACCGTCAGCAGATCGGTGGCACTCCGATCAGTCGCCACGCGGGCGATCGTGTAGCCGGTCTCCTCGTTGGCGTACGTGATCCGTTCGAGGACGGCCTCCAGCACCGCGCCCTTCGGGGGAGACTCCTGCAGCACGGATGCAACCTAACAGGTGGGTCTCACAGGTCAGAGGTGCCGCAGCTCCGGCCACAGCTCAGCCCACGTACGCCGCGGCCCCCGGCAGATCCAGACGTCCGCGCCCTGCTCGTCGTTGTCGAGGTGCACGCCGTTGTCGAAGGTCGCCGCGTGGACCACGTCGGCGCACTCGCGACGCAGATCGGCCTCCTCGAAGCCCTCCCCGACGACGAGCACCGGACCCGGTCCCTCCGGCGGCGGCCCCCAGCGCCAGTACGCCAGGTGCCCGGAGTAGACCTGGGGCAGCCCGAGCGACGGTCCATAGTGGTCGAGCGCGCCCGCCTCGCCGTAGTTCCCGGCCACCAGCACGGCGGTCGCCCGCTCCGCCGCCGGCAGGCCCCGGTACACCGTCGCCACCTGGGCGGCGAAGTCCGGCCAGCCGACCGTCTCCCCGGCGTCGTAGTTCACCGCGGGCTGCACCGTCGCGTGCAGCATCGAGACCGGGTACACCGGCAGGCCCAGCGAGAGCGTGCTGAGCGCGGAGATCCCGGCCACCCAGCCGACGGTCCGACGACGATTCACGCTGTCGCCCAGCCAGCCGTCGAGCAGGATCGCGCCCGAGGCCAGCAGCGCCGGGTACGCCCCGGCCGGGTAGTACTCCCGCCCCCCGGTCGCCAGCACGAGCGCGACCACCACGAGGTACGCCCACCCCAGTGCCCGGAACCGGGCCGCCGCCGGGTCACGAAGCAGCCGCCACAGCCCGGTCGCCCAGACGATCGCCGCCGGTACGCCGAGCAGCAGCACCTGGAACGGGAGGAGCCCGGCCCGGCCGCCCCAGTCGGCGTCCGCCCGGATCACCGCCGTCATCTGGAGCTGCGGCCAGCCGTGACTGGCCTGCCACCAGAGGTTGGGCGCCCAGATGAGCAGCGCGATCAGCCCGCCCGCCCACAGCTGCCAGCGCCGGAACACCTCGCGAGGCCCGGCGATGAGCAGCCCGGCGACCAGCCCGGCAGCGTAGATCAGCGGCAGGTTCTTCAGCTGAAGACCGATCCCGGCAGTCACCCCGAGCAGGAGCAGGAGCCGGTCGTCGCGCGTACGCAGCCAGCGGGCGAGCAGCCAGGCCAGCACGCTCCAGACGAGGATGTCGAAGATCGTGGTGGACAGCAGGTGTCCCGAGATCACCACGGCCGGTGCGATCGCCGTCGCCAGCCCGGCCAGCGCCTGCGCCCGCCGGCTGCCCCCGAACTCGGCCGCGATCCGGCCGGTGACGAGCACGATCGCGCCGAGCGCCAGCGCGGACGGCAACCGCAGCAGCATCAACTCCAGCCAGTCCGGCCAGCTGCCGGCGACCAGCCCGGTGAACCCCGCCCACAACGGTGCCAGCGGAGGCTGGTCGTCGTAGCCGAACGCCGGATGCCGACCGGCCGCCAGGTAGTACAGCTCGTCGCGGTGGAAGCCGTACCGGCCGCTGAACGCGAACTCGACCAGCGCGGCGACGAGCGCGATCAGCCGGAGCGGGCGGTTGCCCCGCTCGGCGGGGGCGGCCTGGACAGTGTGGACGGTCGCGGCGGTCACGCGCCCCAGTCTGATCGATCCTCGCCGTTCGCCGCAGCCCCTACTTCTTCAGCTGGGTGAGGGCGATCTTGTGCCCGTCCGGGTCTTCGAGGAACGTCATCCAGAGGTCGCCGGAGTCGTCCCGGTGCACCACGTGCGGCTCGTCGAGGAACTCGACGCCCAGCGCCTGGAGCCGGGCGTACTCGGCGTCGAGGTCGGTGACCGAGTAGTAGTGCACGGTCCGGGTGCGGAACTCCGGGTTCTCCGGCACACCCAGATAGAGCCGGACGTCACCGCTGGCGAAGAACGCCATCGGCTGGCCGGGCACCACGAATTGCAGCGACATGCCGAGGACGTCCCGGTAGAACGCCACCGAGCGGTCGAGGTCGGTGACCGAGATGTGGATCTGAGCGACTGGTCCGAGCGCCATGAGAACGAGGCTATGCCCCGATGGGCCGATCGGCCGGTCAGCCGCGCGACGCTCGCGTCCGGGGCGGCGAGACCCGCCGGGTCAGCCACTCCGACTCGAGGATGGCGTACACCAGTTCGTCGGTCCACTCGCCCTTGACGTACTCGTTCTCGACGAAGTGCGCCTCCCGGCGCAGGCCCAGCCGTTCGAGCACCTTCGCCGAGGCCGTGTTGCGCGCGTCCAGCCGTCCGATCACCCGGTGCAGGCCCAGCCCGCCGTCCACCGGCAGGGTGAACGCCAGCCGCAGCAGCGCCGAGGTCGCCTCGGTCGCCAGGCCGTGCCCGGCGAACTCCCGGTTGAAGACGTAGCCGATCTCGCCGCCGCCGTCCTCGCGGCTCAGCCAGGTCAGCGTCACCCCGCCGACGACCCGCTCGACCTCCCGCCAGACCACGGCGAGGAAGAGGCGGTCGCCCACCTCGCGGATCTCCGAGGCGCCCATCTTGGCCTGCAGGTCCGCCCGGACCGCCGCCTCGTCCCGGGTCTCCCAGTAGAGATAGCGCGTGACCTCGGGGTCCGACTGGATCGCGTAGAGGTCGTCGAAGTCGTCCAGCGTGTAAGGGCGCAGAGTCAGCCGGGCGGTGTAGATCGGGTAGGACGGCTTGAGCACCCGCCGATGGTAGGTCGAGGCGGCTCCCAGCGGCCACCTCATTCGGCCATGGGTGAACACCGGCCGGCCGACGCCTCCTGTGAACTCCCTGCAAAATCTTTCCGGCAAAGGGCCCTCCGCTGTGCGTACAGCCGGGAAGATTCTCGTGATGGAGGATCACGCGAGCAGTGAGCGGCGACGGCTGGCGGCGGCCGAGGCCGGCGCCGAACCGTGGCGAGCGTGGGGCCCCTACCTGTCCGAGCGGGCGTGGGGCACGGTGCGCGAGGACTACAGCGAGCACGGCACCGCGTGGGACTACTTCCCGCACGATCACGCGCGGTCGCGGACCTACCGGTGGAGCGACGACGGCCTGGCCGGGTTCAGCGACGAGCACCAGATCTTCTGCTTCGCGCTCGCGCTCTGGAACGGCCGCGACCCGATCCTCAAGGAGCGGCTGTTCGGGCTGGCCGGGCCGGAGGGCAACCACGGCGAGGACGCCAAGGAGTACTGGTGGTACCTGGACTCCACGCCGACCCACTCGCTGATGCGCTGGCGGTACCACTATCCGCAGGCCGAGTTCCCCTACGCACAGCTGGTCGCGGTCAACCGGGAACGGAGCCGGGAGGAGACCGAGTTCGAACTGGTCGACACGGGGGTGTTCGATGAGGACCGCTACTGGGCCGTCGAGGTCGCCTACGCCAAGGCCGACCCGCACGACGTCTGCGTCGAGATCTCCGTGACCAATCGCGGGCCCGACCCGGCGACGCTGCACGTCCTGCCCACGCTGTGGTTTCGCAACACCTGGTCGTGGGGGCTGCCCAACCGCGACGCCAAGCCCGTCCTGCACGGCGATCCAGCAGGCGGCCGGCTCGTCGCCCGGCACCAGACGCTCGGCCAGCTCGTCCTGGAGGCCGGGCCGGGGCCGGACGGGACGCCGCCGCCCGCACTGGTCTGCGACAACGAGTCCAACGCCGAGCGGCTGTGGGGGCTCCGGGGCCGGTCGGCGTACCCCAAGGACGGGATCAACGACCATCTGGTGCACGGCGCCGCGACGGTGAACCCCGATCTGGTCGGCACGAAAGGCTCGCTGCACTACACCCTGGAGGTGGCCGGCGGCGCGTCCGTGACGCTGCGGCTGCGCCTCGCCCAGACCGCGCCGCCGCCCGCGATCGGCCCGCCGCCCGCCCTCGACCTGTCCTTTGACCAGGTGTTCGAGCAGCGGCAGGTGGAGGCGGACGCGTTCTTCGCCGAGCTGACGCCGGCCGGCGCCTCCGCCGACGAGGCCGCCGTCGTCCGGCAGGCCGTCGCCGGGCTGATGTGGGGCAAACAGTTCTACCACTTCGACGTGCAGCAATGGCTCAGCGGCGATCCGGCCTCGCCGCCGCTGTCGCCCTCGCGCCGCAAGGGCCGCAACGCCGCGTGGTGGCACATGAACAGCTTCGACGTCATCTCCATGCCCGATCCCTGGGAATACCCCTGGTACGCCGCCTGGGACCTCGCCTTCCACTGCGTGGCCATCGCGCACGTCGATCCGGGGTTCGCCAAGCAGCAGCTACTCCTGTTGCTCCGCGAGTGGTACCAGCACCCCAACGGGCAGATCCCGGCGTACGAGTGGGCATTCGGAGACGTGAACCCGCCCGTGCACGCCTGGGCCGCGCTGCGCGTCTTCGAGATCGACGGCGGCGACGACTTCGGCTTCCTCAGCCGGATCACGCACAAGCTGCTGCTCAACTTCACCTGGTGGGTCAACCGCAAGGACACCGACGGCAACAACGTCTTCGAAGGCGGCTTCCTCGGCCTCGACAACGTCGGCCCGTTCGACCGCTCGGCCGCGCTGCCCATCGCCGACGGCGTCCTCGAGCAGTCCGACGGCACCGGCTGGATGGCGATGTACGCCCTGAACATGCTGGAGATGTCGACCGTCCTCGCCCTGCACGACCGCACCTACGAAGACATCGCGACGAAGTTCTTCGAGCACTTCGCGTACATCGCCACGGCGGCCACCAAGCTGTGGGACGACGTCGACGGCTTCTTCTACGACTCCCTACGCGTGCCCGGCAAGGGGCGTATGCCGATGCGCTACCGCTCGGTGGCCGGGCTCATCCCGCTGTGCGCCACGACGACCGTCGGCACGGTGACCCTCGTCCGGCTGCCCGAGCTGGCCCAGCGCATCCGCTGGTTCCTCACCAACAAGCCCGAGTACGCCGACGTGGTCGGCTCGCGCCGGATCTCCGACGGCGGCCAGCAGCGCAGGCTCCTGGCGATGGTCGACCCGGAACGGCTACTCCGCGTGCTCCGGCGGATGCTGTCCGAGGAGGAGTTCCTGTCCCCGTACGGCATCCGCAGCCTGTCGAGACGCCACGACGACAAGCCGTTCACGGTGAACCTGGCCGGGCAGGACTTCACCGTCGGCTACGAACCCGCCGAATCGACGAGCGGCGTCTTCGGCGGCAACTCCAACTGGCGCGGCCCGGTCTGGATGCCGGTGAACTTCCTCCTCGTCGAAGCGCTCCGCGAGTACGCCCTGTTCTTCGGCGACGACCTGCGGGTCGAATACCCGGTGCGCTCCGGCGTGCAGCGTACGCTGACCGAAGTCGCCGACGATCTTGCCGACCGGCTGATCTCCCTCTTCCTCCGTGACGAACACGGCCGGCGGCCGATCTACGGCGCGAACGAGCTGTTCCAGACCCACCCCGACTGGAAGGACCGGCTCGCGTTCCCCGAGTACTTCCACGGGGACAACGGGGCGGGGCTGGGCGCTTGGCATCAGACGGGATGGACCGCGCTCGTCCTGAACCTCATCCTCCACCGCCGCTGACTCCCCCTCGCCGCGCCCTCCCCCCTCGCCGCGCCTCCCCTTTCGCCGCGCCTCCCCCTCCCCCGCCCTCGCCGCGTTGATCATGGAGTTAACTGCGGTCTCGACGGCGTGTCGAGGGTGGCAACACCATGATCAACGGCCCCCTTGATCAAGTGCACTGGGCCGACCACGGCAGCCTGGTTCGCTCTGCTCCGTGCGGAGCCGCATCTCGTACGGCGGGCGTACGCGACCGCCGTGGTCGTGCCCGTCATCCAGGGTGAACACGAGCTTGATGGTGGTGCCTGGCTTCACCCGCCCGACCGGATCGGGCAGAGTGCCGACGAATTTGTAGTCGTCGAAGGTCAAGTCGAAGGCGCCACGGAATGCGCTCCCCCCGTCGAAGGTGACAGTGACCCGCACATCGCCGAGGTAATCATCCTCATCGACTGCCCACAGCGTGATACGGAACGGCTCCGGCCGGCAGAAGTCGATTCCGACGCCGGTGGTGTCGATCTTGGACCACGTCGGGGCCGTGTTGTAGGTCGTCGCGACCGCCGGTGTCCAGGTTGACGACGGCATGGGTGACGCTGCGCTGGAAGACGTCGCTGGCGCGGTCGAGTAACCAGGCACGATCGGAGGCGCGGGGTGGGATGCCGGTTGGGGGTCGTAGCTGACGCACCCGGCTGACGAAGCGGCGGTCGCCAGCAACACGACGACTGTCTTCCACGCCTTCACGCGATGAGCGTAGGGCTCCGGAACAGTCCCCGTGGTCCCGCCTGTTCGCGGGGCGGGACGGCCGATAATCGGAGGCATGACGATCCGGTTCGGACCGCAGCTCTGCACCGACCTGTCGGCGGGCGCGCGACGGGAGTGGCTGGTCACCGACGGCCTCGGCGGGTACGCCATGGGCACGGTCAGCGGTCTGCGTACGCGGCGCTATCACGGGTTGCTGATCATGGCCGATCCCGAGCACGGGCCGGCCCGCCGATACCTCGGCCTGGCGAGCCTGGACGCGACGGTGACGCTGGAGTCGGGCCGGACCGTGCGGTTGGGCGTACACGAGTGGGCGGACGGGACGGTCGACCCGTGCGGTCATGAGCTGCTGACCAGCTTCGACCTCGCGGACGGCGTACCCCGGTGGCGGTGGCAGATCGGCTCGGTGGTGATCGAGCGCGAGATCGCCATGCGGCACGGGGAACCGTCGGTCGCGGTGGTGCACCGGCTGGTCAGCGGCGGCCCGGTCGAGCTGACCCTGGCGGTGCTCGGCACCTGGCGCGACGTCCACGGGGAACGGACCGCGCAGGGCCCGCCGCCCCAAGCGGAGACGACCGCCGACGGGGTGATCGTCGAGGGGGCGTATCGCGTACAGGGGGACGCGGAGTGGCGGGCGAAGGGCGAGTGGTGGTTCGGCGTACGCCATCGGGAGGAAGCCGAACGTGGCCTGACCCCGGTCGAGGATCTGTGGCACCTCGGGGAGTACTCCGGCCGCCTGGACCGACCCGGCCAGTCCATCGGGGTGACCGCTTCCGCCGAGGGCACTCGGGTCGAGCCCGCCGAGATGACTGTAGAGCGAGCGCGTGACCGGGGACGGAGGCTGGGCGACGACGGCAGGGCCGCCGACCAGTTCGTCATCCGTACGCCCACCGGGCCGGACGTCGTGGCGGGCTATCCGTGGTTCGGGGCCTGGGGTCGCGACACGATGATCTCCTACGAGGGGCTCTTCCTGACCACTGGCCGGGTCGAGGAAGGCCGCCAGCTGCTGCGGAACTACGCGGCCACGCTCAGCGAGGGCATGCTGGCGAACACGTGTGACACGGGGTCCCGGGAGTACAACACCGCCGACGCCACGCTGTGGTTCCTGCACGCGGTCGACCGGCACGCGCAGGTCGACCCGGATCTGGCCGAGGAGCTGCGGTCCCAGGTGCGGTCGGTGGTGGACCATCACACCTGGGGCACCCGGTACGCGATCAAGATGGACCCGGTCGACGGCCTGCTGAGCCAGGGCGCCGAGGGTGAGGCGTTGACCTGGATGGACGCCCGGGTCGGCGGGGTGCCGGTGACGCCGCGCGCGGGCAAGGCGGTCGACATCAACGCGCTGTGGGTCAACGGGCTGGCCGGGCTGGCCGAACGCTGGCCCGAGGACGGCTATCGGCAGTTGCACGACCGGGCCAGGCAGTCGTTCCAGAGGTTCGTCCGGCCGGACGGCCTGCTCCACGACGTGCTCGATCAACCCGAGCCGGGGGTCCGGCCGAATCAGCTCCTGGCCTGGTCGCTCCCCCACGCACCACTCACCCCGGCGGCTGATCCGCTCCGGCGGCTGACCGAACAGCTGCTCACCCCGATGGGCCTGCGCAGCCTGTCCCCGGCGGCCGACGGCTACCGGGGACGTCACCGGGGTACGCCGGCGGACCGAGACCGGGCGTACCACCAGGGAACGGTGTGGCCCTGGCTGCTCGGCCCACTCGCCGACGCCGTCAGCAAGACACAAGACACAGCCGTCATAAGCGACGGCATCCGGGCGCACAGGAGTGAATACGGCCTCGGCTCGGTGAGCGAGACGGCCGACGGCGACGCCCCGCACGGAGCGACCGGCTGCCCCTTCCAAGCCTGGTCGGTAGCGGAGACGACACGCGTGACAGAGTGACACGCCGGACGAAACGCCCTAGAAAGGCGAACGTTACATTCCGGAAACCTGAACTTCTCCGCCGGTAACGCACGATCGGCAAGGATAGAGGCACCCTGTCGAACCACTAGGCGCCTGGTCAGGTGCCTAGTGGCGTGTGTACGGGCGGCGGGGCGCGATCACCCTGGGGGCCGGTATGTCGCTTGTCATGGATCAACTCACCGCTGGGGCCGCCGGAGCCGCCGGCTCGGAGCGAGCCACCGGAGCCGGCGGCACGGGACGAGCCGCCGGAGTCGCCGGCTCGGAGCCGGCCACCAGAGAGGCAGGGCGGGCAAAGCCGCTTCGCATCCTGATGCTCTCCTGGGAGTACCCGCCACTGGTCGTCGGCGGCCTCGGCCGGCACGTTCACGCGCTCGCCACCTCGCTCGTCGCGGTCGGGCACGACGTCACCGTGGTGACCCGGCACGCGCCGGGCGCTCCGCTCGACGAGGTCGTCGAGGGCGTGCGCGTCGTCCGGGCACCGGAGGATCCGCCGCAGTTCCCGCTCGCCACCCCGTCGCTGCTGGCCTGGACGATGGCGTTCAACCACACGCTGACCCGGGCGGCGCTGCGCGCGACCGACGGCGGCGCGGCGTACGACGTGATCCACGCGCACGACTGGCTCGTCACCCACACGGCCGTGACGCTCAAGGAGCACCTCCGCGTCCCGCTGGTCGCGACGATCCACGCGACCGAGGCCGGCCGCCACCAGGGCTGGCTGCCGGACGAGATGAACAAGTGCATCCACTCCGTCGAGTGGTGGCTGACCCACGAGGCGAACCGGGTCCTCGTCTGCTCCGAGTACATGAAGTGGGAGGTCGGCAAGCTCTGGGAGCCGCCGCTCGACCGGGTGGAGGTCATCCCGAACGGCGTCGACGACCGCGCCTGGGCAGCGGCGCCGGAGGAGGTCGCGCAGGCGCGGGCTCGCCTCGGCGGCAAGGGCCCGCTCGTCGGGTTCGCCGGCCGGCTCGTCTACGAGAAGGGCGTACAGCACCTGGTCGGCGCGATCCCCCAGTTGCGCGCCGACCATCCCGGCCTCCGCGTCGTCATCTCCGGCGACGGCCCCTACCGCACCGAACTGCAGGACCAGGCGGCGAAACTGCGGCTCGGCGCCAGCGTCACCTTCACCGGCTTCCTCAGCTCCCGCGAACTGCCGGCGGTCCTCGGCGCCACCGACGCCACCGTGGTCCCCAGCCTCTACGAACCGTTCGGCATGGTCGCGCTGGAGGCGGCGGCCGCGGGCGCGCCGCTCGCCGTGGCGGCCACCGGCGGGCTGGCCGAGATCGTCGAGTCCGGCGTCAACGGCGTCACCTTCCCGCACAGCGATCCCGACGCGCTGGCGACCGCCGTCGGCAGCCTGCTGGCAGACCGGTGCGGCGCGCGCCGCATGGTGGAACACGGCAGACTCGTGCTCCGCGAACGCTACGCGTGGCACGGCATCGCCTCGCGCACCGCGGCGGCGTACCGGCGGGCGGGCACGGCCGGCACCGTCGGGGTCAAGGTCGGGACCCTCCCCCAGCTCTCGGTTCCCTCCGGCATCAATCTGTTGTACGCATGACGCAGCCGACCGATCTCGATCTGTTCCTGTTCGCCCAGGGCCGCCACGAGCGATTGTGGACCGTCCTCGGTGCACACGAGGTGGACACCGGCGGCTGCCGCTTCGCGGTGTGGGCGCCACAGGCCCGGGAAGTCCGGGTCGTCGGCGACTTCACCGGCTGGGGCGCTGCCGACGGCGTACCCCTGCAGCTGGCGGGACCCAGTGGCGTCTGGAGTGGAGCCGCAGACCTAGCTAGGCGCGGGCAGCGATACAAGTATCGAATCCTCGGCGCGGACGGGGTGTGGCGCGACAAGGCCGACCCGATGGCAAGCCGGGCCCAGACGCCGCCGGACACCGCGTCGGAGATCTGGACCAGCGAGTATCAGTGGGGCGACGACGCGTGGATGAAGGACCGCCCGGGTGAGCATCACCGGCGGCCGATGAGCGTGTACGAGGTCCACCTGGGATCGTGGCGGCCCGGGCTGTCCTATCGGGAGCTGGCCGACGAGCTGACCGAGCACGTCGCGGATCTGGGGTTCACCCACGTCGAGTTCCTGCCCACTATGGCCCATCCGTACGGCCCGAGCTGGGGTTATCAGGTCACCGGCTACTACGCGCCGGACGCCCGCCTCGGTACGCCCGACGACTTCCGCCATCTGATCGACCGCCTGCATCAGGCCGGGATCGGCGTGCTCCTGGACTGGGTGCCCGCACATTTCCCGAAGGACGACTGGGCGCTGGCCCGGTTCGACGGCACTGCGCTCTACGAGCATCCCGATCCGCGACGCGGCGAGCATCCGGACTGGGGCAGTCTCGTGTTCGACTATGGACGGCCGGAGGTCCGCAACTTCCTCATCGCCAACGCCCGCTACTGGTGCGATGAGTACCATGTGGACGGACTTCGAGTGGACGCCGTCGCATCGTTGCTCTATCTGGACTATTCCCGCGGGCCGGGCGAGTGGACGCCGAACATCCACGGCGGCAACACGCACCTGGAGGCGGTCGACTTCCTCCGCGACCTCAACGCCGCCGTGTACGCCGACCATCCGGGCGTCGTGATGATCGCCGAGGAGTCGACGGCGTGGCCGGCGGTGTCCCGGCCGGTCGACTGGGGCGGCCTGGGCTTCGGTCTCAAATGGAACATGGGCTGGATGCACGACACGCTGTCCTATGTCGAGCAGGATCCACTGTGGCGGCACGAACGGCACGATCAGCTCACCCTGCCCGGCCTGTACGCCTTCGACGAGCAGTTCCTGCTGCCGCTGAGCCACGACGAGGTGGTCCACGGCAAACGGTCCTTGGTGGGCAAGCTGCCCGGAGACCGGTGGCAGCGCGTCGCCGGACTACGCGGGCTGCTGGCCTACATGTGGGCGTTCCCCGGCAAGAAGCTCGTCTTCATGGGCGCGGAGCTGGCCGTCGAACACGAGTGGAGCGAGGCCTGGGGGCTCGACTGGGCGGTCCGGTCGGATCCGCTCGTCGGCGGTGTCCATTCCCTGTTCCGCGACCTCAACTCGCTCTACCGTACGCACCCGGCACTGTGGGAACTGGACACCTCGCCGGACGGCTGGCAATGGCTGCACTCCGATCCAGCGTCCAATGTGGTCGCGTTCGCTCGCCGGTCGCACGACGGCATGCCGGTGGTGTGTGTGGCGAACTTCGCCGGAGTGCCGCACACGGCGTACCGGGTGCCGCTGCCCGCCCCGGGCACGTGGCGCGAGGTGCTCAACACCGACGCCACGTGCTACGGGGGTTCGGGGGCGGGCAACCTGGGTTCCGCCGTCGCCGACGCGACCGGGTGGGCCTCGCTGACGCTCGGCCCCCACACCACCCTCTACCTCACCCCCTAACCCCCCACCCACCCCCTAACCCCCCACCCACCCCCTCCCCCCTCC
>NZ_JBFBAZ010000111.1:0-26707 GCF_040682475.1 Hamadaea sp. NPDC051192 | reverse complement strand
ACTAACGTTGCCGCGTACGGGTCCGCGCAAGCGGACTTCGGCAGGTGGGCCGACGCGATGATCGAGCCAGACACTCCCGCGACGAGGGGCAGATACGAAGCCGTGCGACAGGATGCGGCTGACCTCGACGCGGCCGATGACGGCGTCGTTGACCGTGAGCAGCGTCAGCACGGCGACGAAGGCGGTCATCACCGGCAGGAGCCCGCCGGGACGCGTACGCCGCCAGGCCAGCCAGGCCAACGCGGCCCCGATGGCGACGTTCCAGGCGGCCGACTCGTGCCACAGATGCCCGGAGGAGACGGCGGCCACGACGGGATCGTGTGAGTGCGAGCCGCCCGCCGCGAGGCTGCTGATCTGGGCCACCCCGAGCAGGAACTGCGCCAGCCCGACGGCCAGCAGCGCCAGCCGCAGCAGGCTCGGCAACCGAGACGGTGACGGGGACGGCTTCGGTGCGGCGGCGACGACGGCCGCCAGTGCGTCCTCGCTCAGTCCCGGGGTCGGCAGCGAGATCGCCGTACGCGTCAGCCGGTCGAGCTGCTGGACCCGCTCCCACCAGGCCGAACACTCGGCACACCCGGCCAGATGCCGGTCCGCCTCGGCCGACGGGCGGGCGTCGCCGTCCATCGAAGCCGACAGATTGTCGCGGGTGAATTCGCAGGCCGGTGCCACTCCCATGGCATACATTGTCGCCGTGGTCACCCGGTTGGTTCCCGGTGTGCCCAGGTTAACCGGCTACCCTGGCGGGCGTGCCTGACGACGACGCTCACCTGACCGAGCTGGCGCTCGCCGCCAAATCCGGTGATCAGCAAGCCGTCGCCCAGTTCGTCGCGCGTACGCAGCGGGACGTCATCCGGTTCGTCGGCTATCTGGGCAATCCCGGGGAAGCCGAGGACCTCGCCCAGGAGACCTTCATCCGGGCGATGAAGGCGTTGCCTTCGTTCGAGGCCCGGTCGCCCGCGCGTACGTGGTTGCTCGCGATCGCCCGGCACACCGTCTTCGACCACCTGCGCGCCCAGTCCCGCCGCCCGCGCGCCGCCGCCGTCGAGGACTGGACGCTGGTGGCCGATCTGACCCAGGCCGGCACCGGTCCGCGCTTCGACGAGCAGGTGCTGCTCCGGCACCTCGTCGCCGGGCTCGACGACGACCGCCGGGAGGCCTTCGTCGCGACCCAGATCCTCGGCCTGTCCTACGAGCAGGCCGCCGACGTCCTGGGCTGCCCGATCGGCACGATCCGGTCCCGCGTCGCGCGCGCCCGGGACGATCTCGCCGCCGCGCTCACCGACGACGGGGATCGGCGCCGCGGCCTGCGCGCCGTCTGACCGTCACCGCCACTCCTGCCCTGGTCATGCGATCGCGCGAACTGCGTTGGCGACAGCCGCGATGAGCGAGTCGTTCTCTGGGGCCGCGGCGCCGCCGGCCGGGCTGAATCGCCGACGGGTGTAGCTGTACGCGAGGCCGCTGTCCGGATCGGCGAACGACTGGGCGCCGATCGCTCCACTGTGGCCGAATGCGCGTGGGCCCAGCGTCGGGTACCGGAGGCCGGCTGCCTCGAAGCCGAGCAGGAAGTGATCGGATTCGCCGGTCACCAGATCCGTGCCGGGCGTGTGGAGCGTCGTGAACTCGGCGACCGTCGCCGGGGTCAGCAACGGTGGCCGCCCGTCGAGGTGGCCGATCGCGGCGGCGTACATCTTCGCCAGGCCGCGCGCGTTCCCGACGCCACCGGAGGACGCCGGCCCGAGGGCGCGTACGCGACGGGTGTTGGCGAAGTCGACGAGGTCGGTGGGGGAGTCGGCGTGCAGATTGAACGCGATGCCGAGCAGGCTGTGCGGATCGATGCCGGCCCCGGTGGACGGTGCCTGCGACGGCTGCACCGGACGGTAGCGCCCTTCTTCGCTTTCGGGCAGCCCGAGGTAGAAGTCCAGCCCATAGGGTCGGCGTACGCGTTCGTCGTAGAACTCCCGGAGGGACCGCCCGGTGGCTCGCCGGACCACCTCGCCGGTCAGCGCCCCGATCACGAAGGCGTGGTATCCGTAGCCTTCGCCGGGAGCCCAGAACGGCTTCTGGTTCGCCAGCCGCGCGGCGATGACCTGGTCGTCGGCGAGCTCCTCGCTGGCGAGTCCGCCGTCCACTCCGATCAGCCCGGAGCGGTGGCTGAGCAGATCCCGCAGGGTGAGCGTGTCCTGGGCGAACTCCGGCCAGTGGGCCACGACGGGGCGGTCCAGCTCCAGCACGCCGTCTTGGACGAGAAGCGCCACGACCAGGTGCGCGGCGCCTTTCGCCGACGAGTAGAGGCCGGTCAGATCGTCATGGTCCATCCCGGCGGCGAGGTCCACCACCATCCGGTCGTGGTGGTAAGCGACCAGTTGGGCGCCCAGCCCCGGCTCGGCCGCGACGGCTCCGAAGAACGCGGTCCGCACAGCTCCGAAGCCGGCAGCGACGTAGCCGGCGGCGATATAGTCAGCCATGTCGGAAACTGTACTTTCATAGCAATCGTGGCACTTTCCTGGCGGTCGTCGGCGGCGCGCTCGAAGAATGCACGACCGTACTGCGGATATCGTTCATGATCATGGAAGACCTCCAGCCGATCGCGGCCCGCCTCGCCGAGATCCCCGGGGTGGTCGCGGTGGCGCTCGGCGGCAGCCGGGCTCGCGGCACCCACCGCCCGGACTCCGACATCGACCTCGGCCTCTACTACCGCGGCTCGCTCTCCGTCGATCAGTTGCGCTCTCTGGCCCAAGAATTCACGGGTACGCCCACCGAAGTGACCGAGCCCGGCGGATGGGGTCCCTGGGTGGACGGCGGCGGCTGACTGACCGTCGACGGGTGGCGGGTCGACTGGATCTACCGCGATCTCGACCGCGTCCGGCGCATCGCCGACGAGGTCCGGGCGGGCCGATACGAAGTCGGCGTCCAACCTGGACATCCCCTGGGGTTCTACTCCCACGCGTACGCCGGTGAGGTGGCGCTCGGCAAGATCCTGGCCGACCCCGCCGGCGAACTCGCCGGCCTCAAGACGCTGCTCTCGGCGTATCCGTCGAAACTGGCGGAGAGCTTGGTCCACGGACTGTGGGAGGCCGATTTCCTGGTGGGCTCGGCGAAGTACGCCGTGGCCGGCGCCGATCCCGCCTACGCCGCGGGCTGCCTGTTCCGCGCGATCGGCGTGCTGTGCCAGGCGTTGCACGCGCACGACGGAGCGTGGCTGATCAACGAGAAGGGCATGGTGGCCGCGACTGGACGGCTGCCGTCCGCCCCGCCGGACTTCGCCGCGCGGGCGCAGGCGATCTTCGCGGCGCTCGACCCGCTGGAGCAGGCCGTCGCCGACGCCGCGACCTTGACCGCCGAAGTCCGCTCCATCGTGGACCCTGACTAGCTGCGGATCACGGATACGCAGGCCTCCCTGGCCTTCGGTCACCTGGATATCCGTGATCTGGCGGTGCCGGTGCGCGAGCCTCGGCGGTGCATCATCACGGAGTGAGTCAGATCTTCCGGACCGGTGACGTCATCCTGTGGTACCCGTCGAATCGGGTAGCTCGACTGTTCCACGCGCTGACCGAAGTCCTCGTCTCGTTTGCTGAGCGGCCTGCCGGGATGGAAGACACCGGCGCCGATGAGTACGAGATCGACCGGGCGGCCTTCGTGGTTTTCGTCGATGAGCTGACGCGGCGGTATCTCGGGTCCAGCCACCCGATCCTGCGGTCGATGCTGGAGGGCTACCTGCCCACGGCGCTGGTGCTGGTGGAGCGGGCCGGCGGCAGCGTGGCGGCGCTGTCCGAGGCGATCGGCCTCGATCCCCGGGACGTGTCTGTCGGGCCCGGTGGCATCGGGGGGCTCGGTGACGCCGAGCGGTTGCGGGAGCTGGCGGCGGTTCACGCTCGGGCGATGCCGCGCTGAGTGCGCGGATCCAGAGCCGCGAAGGCGGGTTCTTGACACCTCTACTGTGCACGGCGATACTACGTGCTGCGTACTACGCGCGGCGTAGTATTGCTCAGGGCAAGAGGAGGGGTGTCGATGTCCGGACTTCCGGGGTTCGGCCGGTTCTCGGAACCGGCGCTGCTGATCCTGATCAGCCTCGCGAACGGACCCAAGCACGGGTACGCGATGCAGGACGACATCGCCGAGATCGCCGGCGACCGGCCGGGGCCGGGCACGCTCTACGGCGCGGTACGCCGGTTGGAGGAGCAGGGTTTCGTCGAGGCGCTGCCGGAGCAGGATCGGCGTAAGCCGTACGGGATCACCGATGCGGGACGGCAGGCGTTGCAGGCCGAGCTCACCCGGATGCGGTCGATGGCCTCGACCGGGCTCCGGCGGCTGGCGGTCTCGTGAGGCGGGCGCTGATCAGGTTGTATCCGCGGGCGACCCGCGAGCGCTACGGCGCCGAAATCCTCGAGCTGCTGCACGAATCCCCGAAACCGTTGCGTGACGCCGCCGATGTCGGCTGGCACGCGCTCACCGAAAGGATCGAGCACATCATGACCGTGGCATATCGCCGGTACGCGGCCTCGTTGGCGCTGTTCGCCGTCCTGGCCGTCGGCTTCGCACTCACCCAGCACGCGCTCATCTGGTTCGGCAACGTCTACCAGGATTCGGCCACCGGCTCCGGGCCGGCGCGCTTGGGCACTGGTGGCGTGCTGCTGGCGCAGGCGCCGATGTTCCTCGTCCTGATGGGACTGCTCGCGGGAGCCGTCCGCTGGGGACGACGCGGCCGGTGGAGCCCGGACGCACTCGGTGTCGTGCTGACGGCCGCTGCCGGGCTGGCCGTCGGCGATCTGCTGCTCATGGCGATTCGCGGACCGGTGGACGGGGAGCGCGTACGCATGGCGCTGGTCGCCCCGGTGGTCTGGGGAGCCGGGATGGCGCTGCTCGTGGTGGCGTACCGGGCGATGCGTCGCCGGGAGGTGCGATTCGCCGGGATCGTCGCGGCGGCCGGTGCGGTGGTGCTCCACCTGATCGTGTTCAGCGCGCCGGTGATCACCGCTGGGACGCACGGCCAGACGCTGCGCGGGATGGCGTCGGTCAGTGCCGGCTCCTACTGGGACCAGCTGACGACGCTGCCGCTGTACGGCGACGCCGGTAGCCATGTCGCGCTGGTGGATGTCCGTCAGTGGTTGCTGATTCTGGCGGCGGGCTTCTGTTTCGGCCTGCTGTGGGGTCCGTCGGCGGCGGCCCGGCCGGTCCCGTCGGCTGCCGTCGATCCGGTCGCCGCGATAACCGCCGGCCGGATGGGCTGAGCGTCGCGACGGGGGCGCTCAGCCATTTTTGATTCACGGTCTTCACTGGATCAGGCGGAGTCCATAGACTCTCGGCGATGCATTCCCTCATCCGGATGGAGACCCCATGCTAAGACGACTCGCCATCACCCTTGGCGCGACCGTCCTCGGCGCCGCCACCCTGGCCGGCCCGACCCCCGCCGCCGCGGACACCCTGCAGGCGGCCAGTCTCACCGCGACCATCGCGCTCAGCAACTGCTCGGCGTCCCTCGTCCGGTATCCCACCTCCGTGGACACCGACCGGGCGATGATGCTCACCAACGGCCACTGCTACGAGGGCGGCATGCCCGGCGCGGGGGTCGTCCTGACCAACCGCAGCAGCACCCGCTCCGGCACGCTGCTCAGCTCGACCGGCAGCAGCCTGGGCACCGTCCGCGCCGACCTGATGCTGTACGCGACGATGACCAACACCGACGTGACGCTCTACCGGCTGAACACCACGTACGCGTCGATCAAGACGAGCTACGGGGTCACCGCGTTGACCGTCTCGGCATCGCATCCGGCCGCCGGGAGCAGCATGTTCATCCCGTCCGGGTACTGGAAGCAGATCTGGAACTGCTCGATCAACGGCTTCGTCGGCACGCTCCGGGAAGACGCGTGGACGTTCCACGACTCGATCCGGTACGACCCCGACTGCGACACCACGCACGGCACCTCCGGGTCGCCGATCGTCGACCTGACCAGCGGCCAGATCGTCGGCATCAACAACACCGGCAACGACAGCGGCGAGATGTGCACGCTGGACAACCCGTGTGAGGTCGACCCCGACGGCACGACGCACGCGTACCAGGGGCAGAGTTATGGCCAGGAGACCTACTGGTTCACCACCTGCCTGACCTCGGCGAACGCCATCGACCTGAACAAGGCCGGCTGTCTGCTCCCCGGCGGCACCCCGCCGACCGGCAACACGGTCACCGTGACCAACCCGGGCAGCAAGACCGCGACCACCGGTACGCCGTTCAGCCTCCAGATCCAGGCGACCGACTCCGACACCACGCAGACGCTGACCTACACCGCCACCGGGCTGCCGGCCGGGCTGACCATCAACGGCTCCACCGGTCTCATCAGCGGTACGCCGACCACGGTGCAGACGTCGTCGGTGACGGTCACCGCCAAGGACTCGACGAACGCGAGCGGTTCAGCGACGTTCAGCATCGCGGTCGGTTCGCCCGGTGGGTCCTGCTCCGGTCAGCTCCTCGGCAACGCCGGCTTCGAGACGGGCACGGCGTCGCCGTGGACCTCGTCGTCCGGTGTCGTGGACAACAGTTCCAGCCAGGCGGCGCACGCGGGTTCGTGGAAGGCGTGGCTCAACGGCTACGGCAGCACACACACCGACACGCTGCAGCAGGCCGTCGCCATTCCGGCGGGCTGCACCGCGACGCTGACCTTCTACCTGCACATCGACTCCGCCGAGACCACCACCTCGACGCAGTACGACAAGCTCACGGTCACCGTCAACGGCACCAGCGTGGCCACCTACTCCAACCTCAACAAGGCGACCGGCTACGTCCTGCGTACCGTCAACATCTCCGCGTACGCCGGAACCACCGCGACCCTGAAGTTCACCGGAACCGAGGACTCCTCGCTCCAGACGTCGTTCGTCGTCGACGACACGGCGATCACCCTTAGCTAGTCCCATGATCAGGGTCATTTCCACGGCGCCATGGCGACATGGAAATGACCCTGATCACGCAAGGCGCACTGATCACCGCGTCAGGCGTCGCGCCGATGCACCACGACGGCGGCGAGCAGCAGCGAACCGGCCGCCCAGCAGGCCAGTACGCCCAGCCCCTGCCAGGGCGTCAGCGGCAACGTCGACAGCTGAGTGGTCGCCTGCACGGACAGTCCGGCGGTCGGCGTGATCTGCTGCAGATGCCGTTTCCAGCTGGGACTGGAGACCGCCTGGGTGATCAGTGGAATCAGATAGAGCAGCCCCAGCAGTACGCCGATCGACGCGGCGGTCTCGCGTACCACTGTGGACAATCCGAGCGCGACCAGCGCGATGAGCACGAGGTAGAGCACGGAGCCGGTGGTGGCGCGGAGCACGGCTCCGTCGGACAGCGACAGCCGGGCGAAGCCGTGGGCGGCGGTGAAACCGCTGCTGGGCAGCAGCAGCCGACCGGCGAGGAACGAGCCCGCCACGGCGAGGAGCCCGGCCGCCCCGATCGCACCGGTCACCACGATCGCCTTGGCGATGAGCAGCCGCAGCCGGTTCGGCACGGCGGACAGGCTCACCCGCAGCATGCCGGTGGCGTGCTCGCCGCTGATCGTCAGGACGGCGAGGATCACGACGACGGCCTGGCCGAGCTGGACGCCGGTGAAGCTGATCTTCGCCGGATCCTCGGGACAGCCGGTGGCTCCGCAGGTGATGGTGGCGGCGGCCGCCGTGCTCACGCCGACCGTCAGCACGACGATCGTCAGGAGCAGCCACGCCGTGCCCGGCGACGTCCGCAGCTTCGTCCACTCCGCGCGCAGTGCGTTCGTCATACGTCCCGCCGGCGTACCAGGAGGGTCGCGGCGGCCAGCGCGATCGCGGTCCAGCCGCACAACACGGCGACCCCGGCCCACGGCGCGAGCGGGAAGTACCCGTTCACCGGCGTGTAGATGTTGTCCACCTGCGCGTACTGCGGGGTGCTCTGCTGCACGGCGAACGCGGCGGCCGGGGTGAGCCGCAGCAGCCACTGCCCGGCCCCGGCGGGCAGCACGGTCATCGTCAGCAGGTAGGGGAGCACGATCGCGACGATCGCCGTGGTGACGGCCGCCGCGCTGTGCCGCACGATCAGGCCGAGCGCCAGCGCGAGCACCGCGGACACCGCGAGCACCGCTGTGGTCCCGACGATCACCTGTGCCTCGGTCGCCGCCGACACCGCGTGCACGTAAACACCGTTGGCGCGCAACACTTTCTGCCCGATGATCACCACCGCAGCCACGCCCGGCAGACTCGTGACGAAAGTGACCGCCCCGATCACCCCGGCCTTCGCGGCCAGCGTCCGGCCCCGCCGGGGATTCGCCGCCATAGTTGTACGCACAAGGCCGCGACGGTATTCGGCGGTGATGAACATGGCGCCGACCACGACCACGACGATGAGCCCGGCGAAGGTTCCGACGAGGGTCTGCGTGATGGTGACGCCCAACCCGGCGGCCCCGGCGACGGCGGGCGCGATGTCGCCCGTGCCGCTGACGGTGAAGCGGCCGTTGTCCTCCGTCGTCCCGCCCGCATTGCTGTCGGCGCCGCCGATGATCTCGCCGTGCCAGGCGCTGGTCGGCGTACCGGTGACCGCCACGTTCTCGAACACGCCGGTCGCCTGGGTCGGGCCGCCGTACGCGCCGGTGATGCCGAACGCGCCGCTGGTCGCCGCGGAATACTGCGGCGACGTGGCGAACAGGCCGACCTCCACGGTGTCGGGCAGCCCGCTGAGATCGGCGGTGCCGACGGTCTGCCAGGCGGATCCGTCCGCCGAGGCCTCGGCCTTGACGGTGTCACCGGTACGCGTGAGCCGCAGCCACTGCGGCGTCTGCGGTGTAGCGGATCCGGCGACGTCGTGCGTGTAGTCGTACTGCAGGCGTACGCCGTGCGTGCCGGTCAGCATGACGGCCGCGTACGCCGAACCCGGGCGGGTGCCGTCCTTGAGCAGCAGGCCCGCCTTGGCCCAGGGGACCAGGCCGGGGCGACCGGCGGCCGCTCCCTTCGCCGCGCTCGGCCCGGTGCCGCCGGAGTGCTCGGCGCTCGGGTCCGGGTCGTCGGGCAGGATGCCGGTCAGCGAGGTCAGCTGGGCGGTGATGGTCCCGTCGCCGGTCATGGGCTGATGCAGGAAGGTGAAGGCGTCGGTGACCTCCTCGCCACCCGGCCCGACCGGCAGACCGCAATCGGCTCCACAGGTGCCCTGCATGCCCGGCATGATGCCGAGGCCGACGATCGCGGCCGACGCCACGATCATGGCGAGCACCCAGCCGCGTACGGTGCGGAACTTGGTCCATTCGGCGCGCAGCGACCTCATCGGGCCACCTCGCCCGCACGGTATTCGACGGCGTCCCGGGTGAGTTCGAGGTACGCCTCCTCCAACGTGGCCCGATGGGCGGTGACCTCGGAGAACACCACTTGACGGGCGTTCAGCGCGGCGACGACGTGCGGTGCGGCGAGCCCGGTGACGCTGAGCGTGCCCGGCTCGGCTGCCGCGACGTTCGCCCCCGCCGCGGTGAGCACTCCCGCCGCGTTCGCGTCGTCGGTGCGTACGCTCACGCGCCCGTCGGAGATCGTCGCGCGCAACTGGGCGACCGTGGTGTCGGCGAGCACCCGCCCCCGGCCGACGACCACGACATGATCGGCGGTGTCCTGGAGTTCGCTCATCAGATGGCTGGAGACGAGCACCGCCCGTCCCTGCTGAGCCAGCTCCCGCAGGAAACCCCGCATCCAGATGATGCCCTCGGGGTCCATGCCGTTGAACGGCTCGTCGAGCATGAGCGTACGCGGATCGCCGAGCAACGCGGCGGCGATGCCGAGCCGCTGGCGCATGCCGAGGGAGAAGCCGCCGGCGCGGCGGCGGGCGGCCGAGCCGAGCCCGGTCAGCTCGATCACCTCGTCCACCCGGCGTACGCCCAGACCCTGGGAGTGCGCGAG
Source organism: Hamadaea sp. NPDC051192 (assembly GCF_040682475.1). Classification (NCBI taxonomy): domain Bacteria; kingdom Bacillati; phylum Actinomycetota; class Actinomycetes; order Micromonosporales; family Micromonosporaceae; genus Hamadaea; species Hamadaea sp. NPDC051192. The sequence goes on along the minus strand of NZ_JBFBAZ010000111.1, from coordinate 16,822 downwards.
CCACAGCAGGTGGTTGCGGGCGGTCCGGCTGGGCTGCAAGGCCGAGGCGTCGAGCAGCGAGCCGAGCTGGGTGAGCGGCCGGGACAGCGTCCGATACGGCTGGCCGCCGACGAGGGCGGTCCCGCCGTCGGGCCGGTCGAGCCCCAGCACGACCCGCATCGTGGTGGACTTCCCCGCGCCGTTCGGGCCGATGAACCCGGTCACCCGCCCGGCGTCGACGGTGAAGGTCATGCCGTCCAGCGCTAGTTTCGAGCCGAACCGTTTGCGCAGCCCGTCGACGACGATGTTCTGAACTGTCATGAGGGCAGTTCTACGGATCGCCCGATAACACGACCCGAACCGTCGTTGTCATACCGCTGTTAGGCGGGTCTGCCGGGGTCGGGCGGGCTGTGCCGCGGTCAGGCGGGGCGATCGGCCCGCCTGACCGCCGAATGGGTCCGTGGTTCGCCGAAGCCCGCCGCGCTCATGCCGGCGCGCAGCGCCCGCAGCTCGCCGGCCTGGTCGCCGAGGTCGGCGTACTGGCCGGCCAGCCGCCGCCAGGCCAGCCCGATCTCCCGGGACGGCGGGGCGGCCTGACTGAGCGCGGCCTCGGCTTCGGCCAGCTTCAGGGCGGCGGTATCGGCCTGACTCTGTGCCGTGAGCACCGAGGCGACCGCCAGCCGGGCGCGGGCTTCCTCGAGTGGGCTGCCCGTGGCCAGCTCCTCGGCCTCGGCGGCCCAGCGCGCCGCCTCGTCGAGGTCGTCGAGCTGCAGGCAGGCCACGGTCATCGCCTGCCGAGCGGCGCTGCGGATGATGGGCGACCCCACCTGGTCGAGCCGATCGGTCGCGGTCAGCAGCAGCTCCCGGGCCTGATGTGGATCGGCCGGTTCGCTCGTCAGCAGCAGGAGGGCGTACGTGGCGCGCAGTTCGGCGAGATTGCGTTCATGATCGGCCTCCCCGAACACGGCCAGCGCCCGGTGCAGCAGCCGGCGGGCGTCGTTCGTGCGGCCCGACGCCCACGCGACGCGGCTGGCGTTCCAGTACGCCGACCCCCGGGCCAGTGGCGTGCCGTGGTCCTCGGCGAGGCCCAGGAACCGTTCTCCCAGCAGCCGGGCCCGAGTCAGGTCGCCGCGCTGTTCGTGGCTCCCGAACAGGGAGACCCCCAGCCGGAGGGCGGCGTCGGTCCACTCCAGATCGAGGCGTTCGAAGGCCTCCAGGGCACGCTCGCCGACGGCGATGGCGTAGTCGAAGTCGCCGGAGAGCCGATAGCACCGCATGATGTCGACCGCTCGCTCGGCCCACTCGGCGGTGTCGGGTTCGGCGGCCCACCAGAGCCCCTCGTACGCCTCGATCGCGGCGTCCAGCGAGCCGAGGCTCTCCCAGGCGCGGGCGCGCACCAGGTCGGCCTGCGTACGCAGCTCGGCCGGGCAGTCCGCCGGGATCGCGGTCGCCAGTTCGGCCAGCGCCTGTTCGGCGGAACCGTGGTGGACGGCCAGTTCGGCGAAGGCGATCCGGCGTTCGATCTCCAGCCAGCCGGCCGGGGTCTCACCGGTCGTCAGGAATTCGACGGTGGTGTCGAGCAGCGCGGCGATGTGCTCGAGCGCCGCCCGGGACGGCCGTCGGCGACCGGATTCGATCAGGGAGACGAGGCTGGCCGACAGGACGCCGGGCAGCACCAGCTGAGCCTGCGCCAACCCGCGTCGTTTGCGCAGCTCAGTGATTCTCTTGCCGATCTGTTCGTCGCCCACCGGATCAGTGTAGTGTCATGAGCGGCTTTACAAATCATGACAGCCGCCATTACAGTCTCGCCTCATGAAGATCGTTCTGGCCGCCGTCGCCACGACGGCGGCGATCACGGCTGCGCTCCTGCTGCCGGCGTCGGCGTACGCCGATCCCGTCGATGACGCCTGGCAGGCACAACGCGCCAACGCGCTGCCGCGTACCTCGTTCTACGACCCGCCGTCGCCGCTGACCTGGGCGCCGGGCGGGACGGTCATCCGCACCGAGCAGACCGCCGAGTACGCGATCGGCGCGGCCACCCGCGTCCTGTACCACTCGCGTACCTCCGGCGGCCGGGACGTCGCCGCGTCCGGTGTCGTCCTCACCCCGCCCGGCGTCGCACCGAGCGGCGGGTGGCCCGTCGTCCTGTACGCGCACGGAGCGAGCGGCATCGCCCGGGACTGCGCCCCGTCGCTGATGCGCGACCTCTACCACGGCGACCAGGTCGAGAAGTTCCTCGACGCCGGGTACGCCGTCGTAGCGCCCGACTACGCGGGGCTCGGCACCACCGGTCGGCCCGAGCTGGTCAACAAGACGGCCGAGGCCGACGACCTCCGGTACGCCCTGCGCGCCGCGTACGCGCTCCGCACCGATCTATCTCCGAAGTGGACGATGTGGGCGCACTCCCAGGGTGGCGGGGCCGCGCTGGGGCTGGCCGAACAACTGGTCTGGGCACCGGAACCCGGTTACCTCGGCGCGGTGATCACCTCGCCGGCCGCCGACCTGCCGACGTTGTTCGACCACGTCGTCAGCACTCCGGGCTACGGCGCGTTCGGCGCCTTGCTGCCGGCTGGTGCGAAGTACAGCGATCCGTCCATTCGGCTGGATCGGATTCTCACCACGGAGGCGCTGAACCGGTTGCCCATCACCGGATCCGGCTGCCTGGGCGTCGCGAGTGCGGCGTACGCCGATCTGACCGGGGCTGCGCTCGTCCGCTCCGGTTCGAACGACGCGCACTTCACCCGCTATCTACGAGTCAACTCCACCGGCACGCTTCCCGTCGCCGGCCCGCTCCTGCTCGTGCAGGGCGACGCCGACACGGTGACGCCCCGGGCGGTGACCGACGGCGTCGCGGCCGGGCTGTGCCGCACGGGTGCACGTCTGGACTACCGCGTCTACTCGGGACTGGAGCACGACAGCTACCCGCAATGGGGCGTCGTCGGCATCGACGACGGCGCGATGCCCGACATCCTGGCCTGGACCGGCGATCGGTTCGCCGGCAAGCCCACGACCACCACCTGCTGAGGAGCCGTCCATGGAAAAGGTGACCTTCGACGCCGCCGGCGTCACCCTGTCCGGTCTGCTGTTCCGCCCCAGTGGCGAGCACGTCGGCCCGCGGCCCGCCGTGGTCGTCGCGGGCTCCTGGACCAGCGTCAAGGAACAGATGCCCAGCTTTTACGCGGCCCGGCTGGCCGAGCACGGCTTCGTCGCGTTGGCGTTCGACTTCACCGGCTACGGCGAGTCGGGTGGGGAGCCCCGGGACGTCGAGTCCCCGTCCCGGAAGGTGGCCGATCTCGGGCACGCCGTGAGCTATCTGTCCGGTCTGGACGGTGTGGACCCGGATCGGCTCGGTTCGCTGGGCATCTGTGCCGGAGCCGCCTTCACCGCCGTGCACGCCGGAGAGGACTCGCGCATCCGGGCGGCGGCGATGGTCGCACCCGGACTCCAGGACGGCGAGCTGGCCCGGCTGGCGTTGGGCGGCGAGGAGTCGTTCCAGCAGCACCTGGCGCAGGGCGTCGCCGCGCGCGCTTCGTACGAGGCGACCGGTGAGGTGGCGTACGTGACGGCGGTGAGCGACACCGATCCGAGCGCCGCCATGTTCGGGCCGTTCACCTACTACCTCGACCCGAACCGGGGCGGGATTCCCCAGTACGCCAACCGGTTCGCCGTCATGGCTTGGGCGGAGTGGCTCACCTTCGAGCCGGTCCCGAGCGCCGACAAGATCGGCGTACCCGTGCTGATCGTGCACAGCGAGACCGCCGCGATCCCCGAAGGAGCCCGGCGATTCGCCGCCCGGCTGAGCACCCCGGCCGAGTTCGTCTGGCTGCCCGAGCGTACGCAGTTCGACTTCTACGACCAGGAGCCCACGGTCACCGAGTCGGTCGAGGCCGTCGCCGCGTTCCTGAGCAAGCAGCTCTAGGCCGGATCTCGATCAGGGTCATTTCCCTGTCGCCATGGCACGCTATGGCAGCGGGGAAATGACCCTGATCATCACGGAGCTGACGGCTTACGCAGCCCCAGCCAGATCAGCACCAGGCCGACGATCGCCACGATCGGCCCGATCACCGCCCACATCGTCTCGCCGGTCATGCTGCTGCCGCCGAGAACGCCGACGCCCTGCAACGTCCAGGTCGCGCCGGACAGCGTCAGCAGGATGCCCAGAATCAGCCAGACCCATCGCATAGGCCGACGCTACGCTCAACTGCGGGCCAGCACCACGATCCGGTCGGCCTCGGTGAAGGTGATCGCCTCGCCCTTGTCCGGGTTCAGGCGTACGCCGAACGCCGGTGCCTGGTCGGTCAGGTCGGAGCGGCGGTAGCCGAAAGCGGTCTCGCCCCGGCGGATCGCCGCCTCGATGACGGTGGCGAAGGTCGTCGCCACACCCGGGACGACGTACTCGTCGACCGGCTTGAGGTAGATGTCGGCGCCACCGGGTTCGAACAGCTCGGCGAAGACGGCGCTCAGGTGGCCGTTGCGGGCGAGCTGGGTCAGCAGCAGGCTGATCATCTTCTGGCTCACCACGAAGTCGTCGGCCCGGGTCACCTGGGCCAGCCGCCGGTTCGCGTCGTCGTTCAGCTCGCCGACGATCGCGTACGAGGCTCCGCCGCGCTCTTTGATGTCGCGCAGGTGCAGCAGGGTCACCAGGCTCCGCGCGTCGGACTGGGCGGCCTCCAGTTCGTCGTCGGCCAGCACGACGACGTGCTCGTAGCTCGCCGGGTTGAGCGCCTCCAGCGCGCGGCGGTTCGTCGGATCGCAGCGCGAGGTGCTCACCGACAGATGGCGTACGCCCTCCACAGTGGTGTCGACGTCGAGCCGGGTCGCCGCGACGTGCAGCGTCGAGCCCTCGGTGAGGTAGCGGTCGAGCAGCCGGACGATGGTCGGCCCCCGGTCGTTCCAGCCGAGGACGAGGGTGTCGTCGGCGACGGCGGTGCTCTTGCCGTTGCCGCTGATCGCCGACGTGTCCACTCGGTAAGGCTCCAGCGCCAGCCGGATCGCCGCCCGGTTCTCGGCCAGCTGGATCAGCTCGTCCCCGTCCTGGAGCACCGTGGCGGCCTCCGGGTTCACCTCGACGCGGCCGTCATTGTGGCGTACGCCCAGGACTGTGCTGGTCGCGTACCGCTGGAGAATCGAGGCGTAGGACACCCCGGACAGGGACGGTTCGGCGAGCATGTGCAGCTCGACGCCCTCGAAGCCGAGCAGGTCGGTGCAGACGGCGGACAGGCCGGGGTGCCGCCGCGACTGCACGAGCAGGCGCGCGGTGATGTCCTCGGCGTCGATGATGGTGACCTCGGCGCCGCCGGCGAGGGTGGCGGCGGGCATGTTGCCGGTGTCGCGGATGACCGCGACGGACGGCGGACGGCCCTTGGGCCAGTCGAGGTGGCGCAGCGCGAGCAGCGACTTGACCACCTGGATGTCGGGGCTGTCCCCGGCGGGCGAGGGCATCATCACGACGCGTGACTCTTCTGGGCGCACGATGCGCAGATCGGCGGGATCGGCCGGGTTCCCGGTGCGGCACACGAATCGCACGTCGCCCGCGTCGCCGACCTTGTCGCGCAGCTCGTCCTCCATCGCGACCTTGTCCCGGTCGGCCAGGATCGCCACGGTGGTGCGGCCGGACTCCGACAGCGACAGCTCGCGGATGATCGTCGGCAGCTGGTCGGACCAGCCGAGGACCACGGTGTGGCCGCGTTCGATGACCTGGGACCGACCCTTGCGCAGTTCGGCGAGCCGGTCGGACAGACCGGTCGTCAGTACGCCGACGAACGCGGACAGGATGAAGATGCCGCCGACGGTCGCCACGAACATGAAGGCGACGTAGAGCGGCTTGGACTCGTCGTCGCCGCCGATCGTGCCGGCGTCCAGGGCGTGCAGGAAGTTCTTCCACAGTGCGTCGCCGGGACCTTTCACGGCAGACGGTGTGAAGACCAGCACGATCCCAGCCAGCACGACCACCAGCCCGACCGTCGCCAGGCCGAGCAGGCCGGTCAGTGCGGGAGTGCCCCGGGACATCAGGTTGTCGAACCAATACCGCAGCCGAGCCGAGATCACGAGGGGCCTCACAGCAGACAAGGGGGATGTAGACGGGTGATGCTATCGGCCACCGAAACGCGGGAGTGTCGGGCAGGCGAACGCGTGTCCGATGATCTTCGCTAGGGTCGGCGCATGACCACGCTCGCGAACCGGCCCGGTACCGCCCTGCTCGTCGTCGACGTGCAGAACGGGGTGATGTCCGACGCGTACGAGCGGGACCGGGTCGTGGCGACCATCGGGCGGCTGGTGGATCGCGCGCGCGGCGAGCACGTCCCGGTCGTCTGGGTGCAGCACAACGACGAGGTGCTGGTCGCCGACGGCGAGCCCTGGCGGATCGTCCCCGAGCTGTCGCCGAAGGACGGCGATCCGGTCGTGCAGAAACACCACGCCGATTCGTTCGAGGCGACCGGTCTCGACGAGCTGCTGGAGGGCCTCGGGGTCGGCCGGGTGCTGGTCACGGGTGCGGCGACTGATGCCTGCGTACGCGCGACGCTGCACAACGCGCTGGCCCGGGGCTACGACACGACGCTCGTCGGCGACGCGCACACCACTGGGCCGCTGCCGGACGGGCTGGGCCTGCCGTCGCCGGATCAGGTCATCGCGCACACCAACTTCTACTGGGCGCAGCAGACAGTGCCCGGCCGGGTCGCGGCGACGGTGCCGGCGGACCAGGCGATCAGTGCAGCGCGAGTTTGAGGATCATCAGGACGATCCCGAACAGCCCGGCGGCTCCGGTGACGATCACAAGCGGCCAGCCGGTGACGCCGCGCCGGCGTCCGGCGATGTAGCCCATGAGGAAGAGCCAGACGATGGTGAAGCCCATCGCGATGGTCAACGCCGTCCGGGTGTCCGCGCCGAGCAGGGCCGACACGACGAGTACGAGCAGCGGGGCGTACGACGCCCGGATCAGCGGCATCCCCTCGTGGAACGAATGGCGCACGTCGGCCCGGGTCAGGTGATGGCCGTGGGCGTACGCGCCCAGCAGGTCGGCGTACCGCTCGGCGAGCCAGTAGACGAACACGGTGACCAGCACCAGCACGACGACGGTGAGCACCGAGTCCTGCGGCGCGGCCGCCATGACCGAGCCGCTGATGATCGTGCCGTAGATCGCGGCCGCCTGGTGCCGGGGCGATGGCTCCACGGGGTCATTTTCCTGGATCGCTGGTCGGTATAAGGGCGGATCACGGATATGCCTGCGATCTTGGCGGCAGGATGCCCGCACATCCGTGATCTGCCGCAACAGGCCTACCAAGCGCCCTCGGTCAGCGCCTTCGCCGCCAGGTCGGTCACCTCGTGCTGGTACGCCTTGTCGGCCGGCTTCCGCAGCAGGTAGATCCGGGCGAAGATCGCGCCGAGCACCAGCGAGTGCACGACCTCGGCGTCGACGGGCGTACGCAGGTCGCCGCGGCGCCGGGCCTGGTCGAGGATCGTCTCGACGTACGCCCGTTCCTCGGCGACGAAGGTCCGCATGAACCGGTCGGCGACGTCGTCGTCGGCGGTGACGTCGGCGAGCAGTGCCGGCAGGGCGGCCCGGGTTTCGGGGCTGCTGAGGCTGCGGGCGATCCCGCCGACCAGCCAGCGCAGGTCGGTACGCAGATCGCCGGAGTCGGGCGGCGGGTCGAGTGTGCGGCCGTGGACGGCGGCGGCGAACACGAGATCCTGCTTGCCCGCGTACCGGCGGTAGATCGCGGCCTTGCCGACGTTGGCCTTTCCGGCGACGAGGTCCATGGTCAGCGCGCCGTAGCCCACCTCGGCCAGCAGCGTCCGGGTGGCGGCCAGGATCGCGGCGTCCACCCGGGTGTCGCGGGGGCGGCCGCCCCGTTGTGGTTCGTCCGTCACCGTGCCATTATACGGAACTATGAGTTCCGAAACTAGCAGTTCCGTAACCATGCTGGACGACCTGCTCCCGGAGTACGCCTTCCACTCTCGCTACACCCGGATGATCGCCGCCGATCCGCCGACGGTCTGGGCGAGCCTGGACGAGATCCCACGCTGGCGGCTGCCGGTGACCGGGCTGCTGATGGGCGTACGCACGCTCGGGTCGAAGCGGTTGCGGTCCGGCCCGCCGATGCTCGCCACAGTGGACGGAGTCGAGCAGGTACGCGGCGCGGTCGCGAAGTTCTGGCGGCTCAAGCCGGAGCTGGCGAAGATACCGCCGGGCCCGGGCGCGTTCGTGTCCTTCGACGAACCGGGCTGGGCCAAAGCCGCCATGTCGCTGCGGCTGGCGGTGACGGAGGCCGGCACTGAAGTCGTCGTGGAGACCCGGGTGCAGCCGACGAGCCCGGACGCGGGCCGGCGGTTCGCCCCGTACTGGCGGCTCATCAAACTCGGCGGTGCGGGCCTGATCCGGATCGAACTCCTCGGCGCGCTGGCCTGGACCGCCGAACGAAGGGCCAGAACCTGCAACAAACCTGCAAACGCATAGCCTTGAATTTCGGAAAGCGCTTTCCCTAGGCTGGGCCTGTTTCGAACGTATTTCGATCCGTCATCGGCCGAACGAATCGGCCAGTCTGGAAAGGCGAACGGAGATGCGCCCACTACTCCGATGGAAACTGCCCATGGCCGCGGTCATGGGTACGCTCGCGGCAGCGGCGACAGTCGTGATCGGACTGTCCAGTCCGGCCGTCGCGGCCACCCTGTTCAGCGACGACTTCAACGACGGCAACGCCAGCGGCTGGAGCACCAGCGGCGGGACCTGGTCGGTGGTCACCGACGGCACGCCCGCGTACCAGCAGGGCGGCACCAGCTCGGACGCGCGGGCCCGGGCCGGCACGAGCAGCTGGACCGACTACACCGTGACCGTGAACGTGAAGCCGACCGCGACCAACGGCAGCAACCGCTTCGTGGCGGTGCTGGCCCGGGCGCAGTCGTCGACGAGCTACTACTACCTCGCGCTGCGCAGCAACAACACGGTCGAACTGAAGAAGCTCGTCAGCGGTTCCTCCACGACCCTGGCCTCGGCTTCGCTGACGTTCACCCTGAACGCGACGTACGCGTTGAGCCTGCAGGTCGCCGGCAGCTCGTTGCGGGGCACCGTCAACGGCGGCACCGTCCTGACGGCCACCGACACGCAGTTCGCCAGCGGCCAGATCGGCGTGGCGACGTACTACGCCAGCGCCCGGTTCGACAACGTCGTGGTGACCGACGCGGCCGGCCCGTCGCCGAGCGCGACGACCGGCAGCCCGACCAGTTCACCGACGAGCAGCCCGACCAGCAGCCCGACGGCGAGCCCCACGACCAGTCCGACGACCGGCGCGGTCTACGTGGCGCCGGGCGGCACCGACAGCGCGGCCGGCACGCAGGCCAACCCGACGACGCTGACCTCGGCGCTGACGAGGATCGCGGCGGGCGGCACGATCTACATGCGGGGCGGCACCTACAACTACTCGTCGACGGTGACGATCGCCCCCGCCAACAGTGGAACCTCCAGCGCCCGCAAGACGCTGTCGGCGTACCCGGGGGAGACGCCGGTGCTCAACTTCTCCGCGCAGGCCGAGGACTCGGCCAACCGGGGCCTGGCGCTGAACGCGAACTACTGGCGCGTCTACGGCCTCGTCGTCGAGCGGGCCGGCGACAACGGCATCTTCGTCGGCGGCAGCAACAACATCATCGAGCGTACGGTGACCCGGTTCAACCGCGACACCGGTCTGCAGCTGTCCCGGATCGCCTCCGACACGCCGCAGGCGCAGTGGCCGGCGAACAACCTGATCCTCAGCGCAGAGTCGCACGACAACGCCGACTCTGACGGTGAGGACGCCGACGGCTTCGCGGCCAAGCTCACCGTCGGCTCCGGCAACGTCTTCCGGTACGCCGTCTCGCACAACAACATCGACGACGGCTGGGACCTGTACACGAAGACCGACACCGGCCCGATCGGCGTGGTGACCATCGAGGACTCGCTGTCCTACAACAACGGCACGCTGAGCGACGGCAGCCAGGCCGGGGCGGGCGACCGCAACGGCTACAAGCTCGGTGGCGAGGACATCGGGGTGAACCACATCGTGCGGCGCAGCATCGCGTACCACAACGGCAAGCACGGCTTCACCTACAACAGCAACCCGGGCTCGATGACGATCTCGAACAACGTGAGCATCGACAACGCCGAGCGCAACTTCAACTTCGACGCGGGCACGTCGGTGTTCCGCACCAACACGTCCTGCCGATCCAGCAGCGGGACCAACGACCGGATCATCGGCGACTCCGACAGCTCCAACCAGTTCTGGAGCGGCACGAACGGCTCCCGCTGCACCACCTACAGCGGCGCGCTGGGCTGGTCGTACGCCTCGGACGGCCACCTCGTGGTGACCTTCCACGGCGTCGTCGTCACGCCGTAAGCGCTCGACGCCACATCGCGGGCGGCGTGCTCCGGACCTCCCGGAACACGCCGCCCGCTGTCGCTTCCGGTGATCTCCGGAGGCTGGCGTACGTAACCGGGCCGCGGAAAGGTCGCCGGCCTTCCGGAGATCACTTCGAAGGCTGGGTCAGGCGCGCTCGTAGTGGTTGATCACGACGCGGCCGTCGGCCACTACCGAGTTCACGAGCCGCAGGTTGAGCCGATCGGCGGGGTGCGCGAAGAGCGGGCGGCCGCCGCCGAGCACGACGGGGTGGACGGCGACGTGGTACTCGTCGATCAGGCCGTGCTCGGTGAGTGCCGCGGCCGCGCCGATGCCGCCGGTGAGCAGCAGGTCCCGGCCGTCCTGCTGCTTGAGCTCGGCGACGGCCTCGGCCTCGACCACGGCGGTGGTCCAGTCGTCGCCGGCGTAGGTGCGGGACAGGACGATCTTCGGGGTGGCCCGCCAGAACGGCGCGAACTTCGCCACGTGCGCGTCGTCGGAGATCTCTTCGGCGGTCGGCCAGAAGCCGGCCATCATCGCCCACACCACCCGCCCGAACAGCAGCGTGTCGACCCGGCTGTCCAGCCCGTCCGAGTACGCCGCCAGTTCCTGCCCCATCACGGGCCAGTCGAACTCGCCGTTCGGACCGTCGACGAACCCGTCGACCGAGGTGTGCACCCAGTAGATGACCTTGCGCATGATGTCGGCTCCCTTCCAGCTCTCAGTGTCCTGCTGATTCTGTGCTGATTCTGAGCTAGGTCGGAGCCGGACCGGCCTTCTCTACATCCGCGCCGAAGATTCTTTCCGGAGGGCGACGGCGTCCCCGGCGGGTTGGCCGGCGACCAGCGTACGCAGGAACGCGGCGGCCGTGGCGAGTTCGCGAGCGGAGCCGGCCGCGGCCAACATGCGGTGCAATTCGTCCTCGATCGCGGCGACCTTGCGGGCGAGGCGTCGGCCGGCCGGAGTCAGGCTCAGCTCGACCTGCCGCCGATCCTGTTCCCCCGGTACGCGACGCACCAGTTCCGCGCTCACGAGCCGGTCGACGAGGCGGCTCGGGTTGGTGCCGCTCTCGCAGACGAGCAGCTCGCCGAGGCCGGACAGGGTGAGCGGCTGCCGATCCTCCAGCAGGCGCAGCACCTCGGCCTGGGCGGGGGTGATGCCGTGCGGGCGGAGCGCCTGGGCGAGCTGCCGGTTCCCCTCGCGCTGAGCGGCCAGGATCAGGTAGCGCAGTTCCTCAACGGGTGTCACGGCATTAGATTACACGACATGTATCTGTGAGGACCGTCTCACTCTCTCACCGATCTGTGACACGACATCTAATGACGCGTAACGTAATCCGCATGAAGGTCTCCGTCATCAGCACCGGCAGCGTCCAGATCCGCCCGCAGCACGTCGGCCCGACCCGCCAGCCCACCTACCTCTGGCTGATGGTCACGGCGCGCGACTGGACACCGCCGCGGCCCATCAACGCGTACGTGATCGAGCACCCCGAAGGCGTGGTGCTCTTCGACACCGGGCAGGACATCGCCTCGATCACCGATCCGGCGTACTTCCCCGGCGGTCCCACTCGATACATCTACGACCGGCTGGCGAAGTTCGACATCTCGCCCGATCAGACGCTCACGGCGGCCCTGCGACGGCTCGGGCACGGCCCCGGCGACGTGCATACGGCGATCCTGTCCCACCTGCACCAGGACCACATCGGCGGACTTCCGGAACTGGCCGGATCCCGGATCCTCGTCAGCGCCACCGAATGGGACGACATGCGAAAGCCGTTCGCGGAGCAACGCGGCTTTCTGCGTACCCATATAGAGGTGCCGGGGCTGCGCTGGGAGCGAGTGGCCCCCGAGGCGCTGGGCGACGCGGAGCTGGCGCCGTTCCTGACCGGGCACGATGTGTTCGGTGACGGCGCACTGATCGTGCTCCCGACCCCCGGGCACACCGCGGGTTCGCAGTCCCTGCTGGTACGCCGTCCCGGCCGCGCGCCGCTGCTGATGGTCGGGGACCTCACCTACGACGCGGACCTGCTCGCGGCCGGGGAGATCCCGGGCGTCGGTGACCGGAGGGCGATGCGGGAGGCCGTCGCGATGGTCAATGAGCTGCGCCGGCGACTCCCGGATCTGGTGGTGCTGCCGGCCCATGATCCCGGTGCGGCACAACGGCTCGCCGCGGCCTGAGCCGGGCGTGATCAGGGTTCACCAGCAGGTCATCCAGATTTCCGGGCATCGGCATCCCTCGGTACGCCAGGTCGCAGAGGCTGGACTTCCCGATACGTAGGGAGACCGTGGTGTCATCCGTGTACTGGCTGGCGCGCTCGGGCATCGCCGTCGTGGGAAGAACGCCGCGCCGGTTGAGGCATGGTCTGGCCTCCACCGTCGCCTCGGCGAGCTACCTGGGCTGGCGGTCCAAGCGCCGGATCACCCAAGAGAACATGGCGAAGGTCCTCGATCTGCCGGTCGCCGATCTTCGCGTGAAGCGTGCCGCGCTCGCCTCATGGTTCAACTACGGCCGGACGGCGGCGTCGCTGATCTGTCTGCCCTACCTCGACATGCGCGACGTCGAGGCCACCTCGCAGGATCTGACGCAGGGCACGACCTGGCAAGACCGCGTCGCGGCGGCGATGGCCCCGGGCAAGGGCGCGATCATCACCACCGGCCACTTCGGCAGCTGGGACCTGGCGGGCGCGGTCGCCGCCCGCCACGTCCCGCTCTCAGCCATCGCCGACACCTTCAAGGACCCACAGCTCAACAGCCTGCTCCAGGGACATCGGCGAGAGAAGCGCGTCGACATCATCCCGGTCTCCAACGCGGCCCGCCGGGCCATGGCGGAACTGGTCGCGAGCCGGGCCGTCGCCATCGTCATCGACCGGCCGGTCACCCGGGAGCGCGGCGTCGAGGTCACGTTCTTCGGCCGGAAGACCTACGTCCCGATCGGCTCCGCCGCGCTGGCGGTCAAGACCGGTGCGGCCATCCTGCCGGGCTATTGCTGGTACGCACCAAGCGGCGGCTACTACATCCGAGCGTTCCCACCGATGTTCCCGCGACCGGTCGGTGACACCGCGGAACGGCTGCGCGAAGTGCGGCGGCTGACCCAGTACATGTTCTCCTGCCAGGAGGAAGTGGTCCGGCACAGCCCCACGCAATGGTTCATGTTCCGGCGGTTCTGGCCGCCGGAGCCGGCGGCTATCGCGGCCGCCTAGCCCAACTCCGTGGTTGCTGCGCGGTCGCGGCTTTCCGCGTGGGCTTCGCGGCGGCGGCTTTCCGCGTGGGCTTCGCGGCGGCGGCGCAGCATGCGGCGTGGCGGGTCCACGAACCAACTCCACGCGCACTGCGCCACGTACGCGCCCGGGTTGAGCCGCTGGGGCTTCTGCTCCTGCCCGCCGACCCGGGTGGTCCGCCCGATGATCGCGGCGCGCAGATCCGCCGCGGTCGCCCCGGCGAACTGTGTGTACCCGGCTCCGACGTGCTGCCAGAAGTGGGCGTCGCTGGAACCGATCTCGGCCAGCCCCCATTCCGCGTTCGCCGTACGCACCGCCGCCCGCTGCGACGCGTTCGCCGGGCTCGGGTTGTAGATCTCGATCCCGTCGATCTCGTAGCCGGTGCTCAGCAGCTCGTCGATCTTCCGGCGACTCAGGCTCGGCACGAGCCTGCCGAACGGGTGCGCGACGACGACGAGCCCGCCCTGCTCCTTGATGGCGTCGATGCTCTCCTGCACCGGGCGCATCGGCTTGGGCGCCTTGCGTACGAACAGGCCGAGGAGGTGACCGCTGCGGGTGGTGACCTCGACCCCGGCGATCAGCTGGATCGGCGACGCGGTCTCGGCCAGCACCTCCTCGACTCGGCGTACGCCGTCGAGGTGGTCGTGGTCCGTCACCGCGATCACCGACAATTGCTTCTCGACCGCCGTACGCACCAGCCGGGCCGGACTGATCCAGCCGTCCCCGAGGTTGGTGTGCAGGTGGAGGTCGGCCCTACCCACTGGCTTGCCTGCCCCCGCCCGCTTGTTCCCGGCAGATCACGGTTATGGATGCTTCCCGCGCCGGTTTAAGCGTGCGTAACCGTGATCTGCAGCCCATGGGTCGGCGGGGTTACGTCCGGAGGTAGGAAGCGCCGTTGAGGTCGATGATCGTGCCGGACGCCCACTCCGCCAGCGGCGAGGCGAGCCAGTGCACGGCGGCCGCGATCTCCTCGGGCCGCGCGACGCGGTCGAACGGGCTCTGCGCACGGATCGCCGCTCCGGCGGGCGAGGCGAGGTATTCGGCGGCCATGTCGGTCTCCACGAAGCCGGGTGCGACGGCCGCGACGGCGATCCCGTGGCGGCCGAGTTCGACCGCGAGCGACTGCGTCAGCGAGTTCAGGCCCGCCTTGCTCGCCCCGTACGCCACATGTTCCGGCTCGCCCCTGAAGGCGCCCCGCGACGTGATGTTGATGATGCGCCCGCCCTTGTCGCGCATGTGCCGGGCGGCGCACCAGATCGCGTTGGCCGGACCCACGAGGTTGGTGTCCAGCGTGCTGCGCCACCGGTCCTGCCAGTCGGCGTACGAGGTCTCGAAGACGGGATGCGGCGCGTAGACCCCGGCGTTGTTGACCAGGACATCGAGTCCGCCGAGCGCTTCGGCCGCGCCGTCGACCACCGCGCGTACGGCGTCGGGGTCGGTGAGGTCGCCCCGGACGACCACGTGGCCTTCGCCCGGCAGCGTCGTGCGTACGTGTTCGGCCTGGTCGGCTGACCCTCGATAGTGGACGGCAACCCGGTCGCCGTCGCGGGCGAACGCCTCGGCCACCGCCCGTCCGATTCCGCGGGAGGCTCCGGTCACCAGAATCGCGCGTCCAGTCATGCCGGTGATCATGCCGCAGGGACGGCCGCGGTCCGCAGACGGCTTGACGCGGTGAGAGCGGCGGCATATCGTTTCTCGATATCCATATTGTTTTTCGATACTCCGGGGAGGGTGTGTCATGGAAGAGCAGAAGTGGGGGAACTGGCTGCGCGGGCTGGCGGCGATCGCCACGTTCGTGCAGATCGCGGCGGTGTGCGTGGCGGTCGCGGTGCTGGTCATCGCGTTCATCCCGAAGTCGCCGGTCGCCGTCGAGCTGCCGACGTCCATGCTGTCGTCGGCTGGGTCGCCGGCTGGGGCGCCGTCTGGGTCGTCGGATGCGTCGGCTGCGTTGTCGGGGAAGGTGGTGCCCGGCGTCGAGATCGATCCTGAGGGCACGGTGATGGTCCGGGTGACCGATCCGTCGTTGGTGCAACGGCTGCTGTATCTGGTGACGATCCTGCCGGGGCTGCTGCTCATCGCCGAGATCGCCCGGCGGCTGGCGGGGTTGCTGCGGATCGCCCGGGAGCAGGACCCGTTCTCGTCGCGTACGGCGAAGGACCTGACCGTCGTGGCGAAGATCACCGCGTTCGGCGGCGCCGGAGCGTGGGCGGTCGCGATCGTCGCGCTCTGGGTGCTCTCGACGACGGTCCTGCGCGACGGCGGGGCGTTCGTGTCGTCGCCGCCGCTGCTGCCGTGGGTCTTCGTGGCGTTCATCCTCGCCGGGTTCGGCCAGCTCATCGCGCGCGGCGTCGCGATGCGGACCGAGCTGGACGCGGTGATCTGATGGGGGAGTCGGCCGAGCATCGCATCGAGGTCCACCTCGACGAACTGCTCGCGGCGCGGGGGATGACGCTGGTCGAGTTGTCGGCGATCGTCGGGGTGACGGTCGCCAACCTCTCGATCCTGAAGAACGGCCACGCTCGCGCCGTACGCTTCAGCACCCTGACCGCGATCTGCGACGCCCTCGACTGCACCCCAGGCGAGCTGCTGACCGTGACGAAGGGGTGACGAGGGCCACCTGAAGCCCACTCGATGTCACAGCCGGACGGCGCCGTCTCGTCTCGGGGGCATGGAAGCACGATTGAACCTCACCGAGAGCCCGGTCGCGGCCAAAGTCCTGCGGCACTTCTACACGGCGGCCAAGACCCTCGCGGACTCGAATCTGCCGGCCGCGACGCAGAACCTGGTGATGCTGCGGGCCAGTCAGATCAACGGCTGCGGATTCTGCACCGACATGCACTTCAAGGATGCGGTCCACATCGGAGAGACCCCGGTACGCCTCAACCTCGTCGCCGCTTGGCGGGAGTCGACGGTGTTCACCGAGGCCGAACGGGCCGCCCTGGAGCTGACGGAGGAGGCGACCCGGATCGCCGACGGGGCCGGCGGGATCGGCGACGACGTGTGGGATCGGGCCGCCAAGCATTACGACGACGAGCAACTCGGGCTGCTGGTACTGGTGATCGGGCTCATCAACGCGGCGAACCGCATGAACATCGCCGTGAAGCAGCCCGCCGGCGACTACCAGCCGGGCCAGTTCGGCTGAGCTGTACCGGGGGCCACACACCCGTTGAGCGAAGGGCGGATCAGGGATCTGGGCCGAATCTTGGGCCAAGATTCGGCTCTCCGGCTGCTTGTGTGGGTCACGAGCGGTCGGGGAGCTTGA
>NZ_JBFBAZ010000110.1:0-27027 GCF_040682475.1 Hamadaea sp. NPDC051192 | reverse complement strand
CGGATACCTCCGCGCACTCAACACAGAAACCACAAACATCGATATAGTCACATCGATCCGATTACCGGGTCAACGTTTCATGTCACACCACTAGCATGGCCAGGTGGCTCATGAAGGTGTTGGCCGCGGCACCATGCCAGTGCTCCTCGTCGGGCGGGCAGGTCACGGTGTCTCCAGCGCGTACGCGGATCACGTTGCCGTCCCGGGTGCCGACCAGGCCGACGCCTTCGGTGATGTGCAGGGTCTGACCAACGGCGTGGGAGTGCCAGTTGGTACGTGCGCCCGGGGTGAACCGGACGAGCGCGACGGTCATTCGCGACGGCGTGGTGCCGCTGTATATGGGTGTCAGGTAGACATCGCCCGTGAAGCTCTGCGCTGGCGTCTTTACGGTGTTGGCTACGGGTTTGAGTTCCATGTTCATGTGCTCCTTGCAGGTGTGTTGGCGGTTCAGGGACGCAGCAGTGCCTTGATAGCGCGGCGTTCGTCCATCGCCCGGTAGCCTTCGGCGGCCTGGCCGAGGGGCAGGGTGAGGTCGAAGACCTTGCCGGGGTCGATCGTGCGGTTGGTGATCAGGTCGACGAGTTCGGGCAGGAACCGGCGTACCGGTGCGGGTCCTCCGTGCAGGTGCACGTGGGTGTAGAACAGTTCCTCGCCGGGCAGCTGGATGCCGTGGGCGACGCCGACGTAGCCGACATGCCCGCCGGGGCGGGTGGAGTGGATGGCCTGCATCATCGACTCCTGCGTGCCGACCGCCTCGATCACGCTGTGGGCGCCGAGGCCGTCGGTGAGGTCTTTGATTCGTGCGACGCCGTCGTCGCCGCGTTCGGTGACGAGGTCGGTGGCCCCGTATTCGAGCGCGAGCTTCTGCCGGTCGGCGTGGCGGCTCATCGCGATGATCCGCTCGGCACCGAGTTGCTTGGCGGCCAGGACGGCGAGCAGGCCGACGGCTCCGTCTCCGACGACGGCGACGGTCTTGCCCGGTCGGACGTCGGCGGCGACGGCACCGAACCAGCCGGTGCCCATCACGTCGGAGGCGGCCAGCAGACTGGGAATCAGGTCCTCTTCGGGACGTTCGGCGGTGGCGACGAGGGTGCCGTCTGCGAGCGGAACTCGCAGGAGGTCGGCCTGGGCGCCGCCGGCGCCGACGTACTCGCGGTGCACGCAGGCGGACTGGTACCCGGCCTTGCAGATGTCGCAGGTGTTGTCGGAGGCGAAGAACGAGCCGACGACGAACTGGCCCGGCTGGATCTGGGATACGTCTGCGCCGACCTCTTCGACGATGCCGACGTACTCGTGCCCCATCGGCGTTGGCCCGGCGACGGCTTCAATGCCACGGTAGGGCCACAGGTCCGAACCGCATACGCAGGCCGCGATGACGCGGATGACGGCGTCGGTCGGCTTTTCGATCTTCGGGTCGTCGCGGGTCTCGACGCGGACGTCGCCGGGGGCGTACAAGATTGCGCCTCGCATGATGCATGATCCTTCCGCAGGTGGTGAAGTTGTACTTGCGGCACGCCGGTGTCGGCGGCTGATTGTCAGTCGGGGGAGAAGACTTGCTTGGCGACGGCCATCGCGGACATCGCCTTGGGCCAACCGGCGTAGAACGCCAGGTGGGTGATGGCCTCGATCAGTTCGGTCTCAGTCACGCCGTTGCGTTTGGCGTAGTCGAGGTGAAAGGTCAGCTGCTCGGTGTTGCCGGCCGTCAGCAGCGCGGCCACCGTGATGAGGCTGCGGTCGCGGGCGGCGAGTTCGGTCCGCTCCCATACCTGCCCGAACAGCACCTCGTCGGTGTAATGCACCAGCGCGGGCGCGAAGTCCCCGAGCATCTTCTGGGCGCCCGAAGGCTGCCGATCCTTAGACATCATTTGCTCCTTCGTCGTTGTGGCCGGGTGAAGATCACGATGGCCAGGCCCAGCAGTGTGAAACCGGCAGTGATGGCGGCGGCGGTGTTCCAGCCCGACATCAGCCCGGCCGTGCCGTTTGCGGAGGCGGCGTGGGTGATGATCACCGTGACGACGGCCAGACCGATGGCCGAGCCGACGTAGCGGGCGGTGTTGTTGGCTCCGCTTCCCATCGCCGCTCGATCGGCCGGCACACTGGCCACGGCCTGCCTTCCGAGCGCGGCGTTGAGGATGCCGTTGGCGGCCCCCGCAATCAGCAGGCCCAGCAGGAGCCTGGCGATCGAACTACCCGGGTGCAGGCCCAGCACCGCCAACTGGCCGACGGCACAGCCGAGCAGCCCGCCGATCAGCTGCGCCCGTGCGGTGATCCAGGCGGGCAGCCACCGGGCGGCCAGGGCTGTCACCGCCGACAGACCGGACCAGGCGAACATCGCCGACACCCCGGCCAGCGCGCTGCCGCCCAGGCCCCGTTCGACCAGCGTCGGGGTGAACGACATCAGGGCCAGCACCCCGGCACCGGCCGCCAGCGCCGCAACCGTGGCCGCGACGAAGTCTGGGCGGCGCAGCAGCCCGAGGTCGAGCATCGGGCTCGCCGACCGCCGCTCAACGACGGCGAACCCGACGATCAGCGCAATACCGCCCACCAGCAGGCTGACGGTGATCGGGCGAGTCCAGCCCGTACGTCCCTCGATCAAACCGGCCAGCAGCACAGTCAGCCCGAGCCCGAGCAGCGCCATACCCGCCACGTCGACCCGCCGAGGCGAGGCCGACCGCGACTCGGCCAGCCGGCGATGACCACTCAGCGCCAACAACAGCGCTCCAAGCGCCGCCAGCCAGTACGCCAGCCGCCACCCGGACACCGCCTGAGCAGCCACCGCCATGAAAGGGCCGACCGCAACGCCCGCCCCGAGCGCGGCACCCCACACCGCGGTCGCCCGAGCCCGATCCGGACCCGTCGGGTAGACGTGACCAACAAGCCCGAGCCCGCAGGCCATCACCGCCGCTCCGCCCAAGCCCTGGACGATCCGGGCCACTACCAGCACCCAGGCCGAGGGTGCCAGCGCACCGAGCACCGAGCCCACTGCCAACAGGAGCGACCCGGCCACGAACATCCGACGGCGGCCGTAGTCATCGCCGACCGCGCCGCTGCCCAGCAGGGCCGCCGCGCAGCCGATACTCATCGACGACAAGATCCACGCCTGTGCACCCGGCCCGGCGGTCAGGTCCGCCGCCGTAGCCGACAGCGTGGCCAGCGGCACCGTGAACGCCAGCAACACCAGCAGCGTCCCCGCCGACGCCACCGCCAGCGTGCGGCCTGCCAGCACCACAGGTATCCGGCTGGCGTCTGCGGTCCGCTGCACCGCCGAGGCGGCCGGTGATCGCATCATGTCGCCTTCCCGCAGGTGGCCCGTTCCAGGCTTAGTACCTTGCATATCTGCCAGGAAACCCCGGCCAGCGGCACGGAGGGAGGGCGCGGCGAAGCAGGTAATGACAGACCCCCTCAGCCGCCCGGAACCGGACGTAGCGTGAAGGGCATGGACAGTAGGGACGACGTACGCGAGTTTCTGGCCACCCGCCGCGCCAAGATCAGCCCTGCGGAGGCTGGATTGCCGAACTACGGCGGCACCCGCCGCGTACCCGGCCTGCGCCGCGCCGAGGTCGCCCTCCTCGCCGGGGTCAGCCCCGATTACTACACCCGGCTGGAACGCGGCAACCTCACCGGCGTCTCCGACAGCGTCCTGGAAGCCATCGCCCGCGCACTGCAACTCGACGACGCCGAACGCGAGCACCTGTTCGACCTCGCCCGCGCCGCCAACACCAGTTCCCGGCCGCGCCGCCGACCCTCCCAGCAGATCCGCCCAGGCGTCCAGCAACTGCTCGACGCGATGACCGACGCACCAGCGTTCGTCCGCAACGGCCGCCTGGACATCCTCGCAGTCAACCAGCTCGGCCAGGCGCTTTACGCGCCCGCGTTCGACACCCCCGCCCGTCCGGTCAACCTCGCCCGCTTCCGCTTCCTCGACCCCCGGTCGGTCACCTTCTACCCCGACTGGGACGACTCAGCCAACGTCACCGTCAACCTGCTGCGAACAGAGGCAGGACGCGACCCCTATAACAAGGACCTCACCGACCTCGTCGGCGAACTGTCGACCCGCAGCGACGACTTTCGCACCCGCTGGGCCGCCCACAACGTCAGGCTGCACCAAACCGGCACCAAACGGTTCCACCACCCTGCCGTCGGCGAACTCGTACTCCACTTCGAGTCCATGCCGCTGCCCGCCGACCCCGGCCTTACCCTCACCGCCTACAGCGCCGAACCCGGTACCCCGTCGTACGACGGACTGAGGCTTCTGGCCAGCTGGGCAGCCACCAGCGACCAGTACATCGGACAACCAGCTGAAAAGTAACTCATCTCGCGAGCAGGTCGTGTTCCTTCAGCCACGTCTCTACGGCAGGGCGGGCGTTGTTGACTTCTTCGCCTCGGACGGCGAGCCCATCGGCGACGCTGGCGCCGCGACAGGAGGCGGCGTAGTCGCGTTCGGTGGTGCCGAGGCCGCTCATGGCGTAGGTGGTGATGGGATGGACGGTCTTGCCGGTGAAGTCGTAGCTGTCGGCGAAGGTTGACATGATCATGGGTGCGCGGACGTTCCAGATGGCGCTGGCCAGCAGGATGGTGTCGTACTGGGCGATGGACGCCAGCGGGTTGGCGATGGCCGGGCGGGCGTCGGCGTTCTGCTCGCGTACGTTTCGCGCGACGGTGTCGTCGTAGTCATCGGAGTAGGGGTCGGCGGCTTCGATGCGGTGGACGTCGCAGCCGATCAGATCCCTGATGGTGCCTGCGAGCACTTCGGTGTTGCCGGTCTGCAGGTACCTGCGTGCGCCGTCGTGGTAGTTCCAGCCGGCGCGGGAGAAGTAGGCCAGCAGCACCTTCGGGCGCTTGGCTGGTCGGGCGGTGTTGCTGGGTTCGGGGCTGGTCGTCGGTGTGCCAGAGGTGTCGGGGTCACAGCCGGTGAGGGCGTTGCCGGTCACGGCACCGATCATCGCCAGCCCGGCCAGGCGCAGCAGCGGTCGTCTTCGTAATGCCAGAACATCGGCGGGCATGTCGACCTCCTGCTCGCTGGTCGTAGATGAGGAGCCACTAGCGCTCGATCATCTGCATCTGGGCGTCGGTGTGGTGGCCGCCTTCGGCTGGCGTGAGGCCGTCTAGGACGGTGATCTGCTCGGCGGTCAACGTGATGGCGTGGGCAGCCGCGTTCTCTTCGACGCGGTGGACGCGTTTGGTGCCGGGGATCGGAACGATGTCGTCGCCCTTGCTCAACAGCCAGGCGAGGGCGACCTGGGCCGGGGTGGCGCCGATCTGGTCGGCCACGGCCTGCACTTGGTCGGCGATACGCAGGTTACGCGCGAAGTTCTCGCCGGTGAAGCGTGGGTTGTTCTTGCGGAAGTCGCTGTCGTCGAGGCGTTCGATGTCGGCGGCGGTACGCAGGGTGCCGGTGAGGAAGCCATGTCCGAGCGGCGAGTACGCCACCAGCCCGATGCCGAGTTCACGGAGTAGCGGCAGGAGTTGTTCCTGGTCGCGGGTCCACAGCGAGTACTCCGACTGCAGGGCGGTGATCGGGTGCACGGCGTGAGCGCGGCGCATGGTGTCGGTCCAGGCTTCCGACAGCCCGATGTGGCGGATCTTGCCCTGCCGGACCAGGTCGGCGAGCGCGCCGATGGTGTCCTCGATCGGCGTGTTCGGGTCGACGCGGTGCTGGTAGTAGAGGTCGATGTAGTCCGTGTCCAGACGTCGCAGGGAGCCCTCGACAGCGGTGCGGATGTTGGCCGGGCTGCTGTCGAGGGTCCACGAGCCGCGGCCGTCGTGGGCGACGAGGCCGAACTTGGTGGCCACCACCGCCTGCTCGCGGCGGCCTTTGAGCGCCCGGCCGACGAGTTCTTCGTTGGTGTACGGGCCGTAGATCTCGGCGGTGTCGATCAGGGTGACACCGAGATCGAGAGCGCGGTGGATGGTGCGGACAGCTTCGGCGTCGTCGGTTCCGGCACCCGTATAGCCGTGGGACATGCCCATCGCGCCGAGGCCGATCCGCGACACTTCCAGGTTCCCGAGATGCGCGGTACGCATAAGACTTCCTTCCTCGATAGGGCTGGTGTTGGAGCGGTGCGGCGGGGGCGTCAGTCGACGCGCCGCCCGCCGAGCCACTTGACCATCTCCGGGTCGCGGTGGTCGAAGAACATGCTCTTGCCCGTGTCCAGCTCGCCGATGCGGGCCATCTCGTCGTCGGACAGCTCGAAGTCGAAGATGGCCAGGTTCTGCGCCATCCGGTCCGGGCGTACCGACTTCGGGATCACCACGACATCGCGCTGGGTCAGCCAACGCAGCACCACCTGGGCGACGGACTTGCCGTGCGCGTCGGCGATCTCGGTCAGGACCGGGTTGGTGAACAGGTCGTTCTTGCCCTCGGCGAAGGGCCCCCACGACTCGATCTGCACGCCGTACCCGCGCATGACTTCCTGGTCAGCGTGGCGCTGGAAGAACGGGTGCGTCTCGATCTGGTTGACCGCCGGGACGACGTCGTTGTGCGTGATCAGGTTGACCAGCCGGTCGGGGTAGAAGTTCGACACGCCGATCGCCTTGGCCAGACCCTCGCCGTACAGCTTCTGCATCGTGTGCCAGGAGCTGTAGTAGTCACCCATCGGCTGGTGGATCAGGTACAGGTCCAGGTAGTCCACGCCGAGCTTCTTCAGTGACTTGTCGAACTCCCGCCGGGCGGTGTCCTCGCCGGTGTGCTGGATCCACATCTTCGTGGTGATGAACAGCTCCTCGCGTGGGATGCCGCTGGCGGCGATCGCCCGGCCGACCGCCTCCTCGTTGCCGTACGAGGCGGCGGTGTCGATGGCCCGGTAGCCGGCCGCCAGAGCGTCGGCGACGACCTGCTCGGTCTGCTCGTCCGGGACCTGGAAGACGCCGAAGCCCAGGATGGGCATCTGGACGCCGTTGTTGAGGGTGATCAATCGGGTCTGCGCTGCCATGACTTCCTCCGTCGGTGCGAGTGGCCGCTACCAGCCCTAACGGGTCGCTGACTGACTGGTTGCCTGCCTGACTCCAGCCAACCGCAGTTCCGCGCGGGTAGGCAGTGACGGTCTTACCCGGTAATGCCAGACCCTCCCTCGCACCCCGGGCAGGCCCGTACGGTCAAGACATGGACACCCGCAGCGAGGTGCGCGACTTCCTCAGCAGCCGCCGCGAACGCTTGACCCCTGAGCAGGCCGGGGTGCCACTGTTCGGCGGACGGCGACGCGTCAAGGGCTTGCGCCGCGAAGAGGTCGCCATGCTGGCCGGGATGAGCACCGACTACTACACCCGGCTGGAACGCGGCAACCTCACCGGCGTCTCCCACTCGGTGCTCGAAGCCCTCACCCGCGCCCTGCAACTCGACGAAGCAGAGCGCCTCCATCTGTTCGACCTGGCCGAAACCGCCAACGCTCCCACTGCTGGACACCCCGCCCGCAAGCCACAGAACCGGACATCGGTACGTCAGGGCGTGCAACGCATCCTCGACACCATCCAGGCCCCCGCATACGTCCGCAACGGGCGCATGGACATCCTGGCCACCAACCGGCTCGGCCGAGCATTGTTCGCCGACGCCTTCGGCAGCGGCACCGGCTTCAACCTCGCCCGCTACCTCTTCCTCGACCGCCGCGCCCAAGACTTCTACCCGCAATGGCCGACCATCGCCGCCGACTGCGCCGCCGCCTTACGCACCTACGCCGGGCGCAACCCCTACGACCGCAACCTCACCGACCTCGTCGGCGAGCTGTCCACCCGCAGCGAGCCATTCCGCACCTGGTGGGCCACCCACAACGTGAAACTGCACCACACCGCCACCAAGACCATGCACCACCCGGTCGCAGGCGACCTCGAACTCACCGGCGAGGCCCTCCAACTACCCGGCGACCCCGATCTGACGATCATCACCTACACGTGCGAGCCCGCCAGCCCCACCGCACAAGCACTCGCATTCCTCGCCAGCTGGAGCGACACAGAAACCACCGCCGGCGACCAGGGCCGACCGGGTCGCGCGAGTCACGGCAATACACCCAACTGACGGCCGCGCGTCGATCAGCGACAACCGGCCGGTCACAGCGCGGTTGACCTACCCGATGGGCAGGTCAACCGCTAGCGCCAGGCGGCCCGATGGGGAGTCTCAATGACGTTGTCAAGCTACGGCGGTGCTGACGGATGGTGAGCAGTGGAAATCGCGGCCGTCGCGCAGCAAGGCCCAGCTGTCGAGCCAGAGCGATCAGCGCCTGGGTGTGGATCTTTCCCTCGGCTCGTGGGCGTCCACTAACGGCGAGGCGGCCACTCCCCCGAGGCAAGCAGTCTTAGCCACACCCCGCCGTCCCGGGCATCCGAGGCACCAACCCCAGACCTCAACAATCTTATGGAGCAGTTTGGGGATGTATCCCGCCCTGGAGATTGGCCTACACCTCGAACGTGTTTAACCTGTTCAGAGGCGGTAGTCCTCTGCGCTTGAGGCCGCGTTTCGGCTGTCGAGGACGTTGCGGTCGTTCGGCACGAACCTGCGCCCCTCGCTTTAGTTGACGAAGAGGGTCATCGCTCCTATTACGATCAGCCCGCCGGTGCACGCTTCGCGGCAGATCCGGTATTGCAGCTGACTTGGGCACGAATCAACGTCCCGGCGGCGTCCGCCAAGGATCAGGCGCGCCGAGTGCGGGTCACGGATGAGAGCTGAGCGGCGACCGATCACCAACGAGCCACAGGTGGCCGTATGGATCGATGAAGCCGCCCTGGCGATGCGTGCCCCACGGGGTCTGGTGGTCTCGAATGACGTCAACGCTGCCATCCGCGCCCGCGTTCGCCGCGCGAGCAATGAAGGTGTCGGGGTCGTCGACGAACACCTCGATGCGCACGGTCCGGTTGCCCAGGACGGTCGGGGTATCCCAGCCATTGCCCTCAGGCTGCCCCAGGAAGAACGGCGCACCTTCGACTTCGAGCCCGACCACACCACCAACGTTCCACAGCTGGCGCGCGCCCAACGCCTGCTCGTACCAGCGCGCGGCCTCGTCGGCGTCCGCGACCGCCAGCATCACCGATATCACCGGATTCATGACTCAGATCCTTCCACACCCGACGTCGTCCGATGAGCCGGACCGGACGCCACGACGGTTTCGAGGCGGAACTTCCTGTCATCGGCATGAGCGGACGTAGCAGGCCAGATCGCCTTTCAGCTCCCCGATCCCGGCCCGTATGGGCTTTGAGGCGCAAGGGAGCAGGTTAGGGAGGCGTCAACCCAGCGACGGTCACCCCTCGGGCCGATACTTGATCATGTCGGTCCGGTGCCGATTGGCAGGTCAGCGGCTATCGCTAGGCGTCCCGACGGGGAGCAGTTTAGGGATGTATCCCGCCCTGGAGATTGGCCTGCACCTCGACCAGCGTCTGCGCTGCTCAGGAACTCCACGTGTCCACGTTTCGGGGCGCGTTTGGGCCGGGCTGAGGTGGCCAAGGTTGGGCACCAACCTGCTCCCACCGGCAGACTCCCCGGGTACGCCAGCCAGCAATGCGGGTCCACAGCGGGCGGAAGGTCCCGAAGCGCCCGAACACTGCGTTCAGTACGGCTAGGAGCACGGCGGCGCTCATCCAATTGGCACTGCTTGTCAGGCGAGCTGATTGATGGCCTGGTTCTCCAGGACGCGTTCAGTCCCGGGCCTGCGGGCGGTGTTGAGCATCGCCCGGCCGAGCTTGTCGGTGGTGGTGACGCCGCCGGGGAAAGCTCGTTGCAGGACTCCGGCGGCGGGGACGAGGAGCTTGTAGAAGGTGCGGTAGAGGCGGTCGCGGGCGGCGATGCCGTGCATCGGCAGGATCAGCGCCGGGCGGAACATGTACGCCTGTAGCGGCAGGTCAAGCAGCGCCCGTTCGGTCTCGCTCTTGACGCGTGCCCACATCAGGCGGGAGTTGCCGACTCCGGCTCCAGAGATGTAGAGGAAGGTCGTGCCGGGGTTGACGGCCGCGAGTGTGCGGGCGGCGGTGAGGGTGATGTCATAGGTGATCATCCGGTACTGGTCTTCGGTCATGCCGACAGCGGAGACGCCGAGGCAGAAGAAGCAGGCGTCCACGTCGGCGAGGTCAACGGCGATCGGTGAGAGGTCGCCGAAGTCGGTGTGGGTGATCTCCCGAAGTTTGGGGTGCTGCTGGCCGGTGGGGGTGCGCCCGATCGTGAGGACGCTGGTCACGTCTGAGGCGAGCAGGCTCTCGCGCAGCGCGCCCTGACCGATCATGCCGGTTGCGCCGAAGATGGCGATCTTCATCGTGTCGGGTGTCCTTCACCGTGGCGGGATGTGGTCGGGGCGTTCTGGTTCAGGGGTGCTGGTGCCACCAGGCTTCGACCTCGGGCGGGGCGTCGACGTCGATGCGCTGGCCCGGTCGGGGAATGGCGAGGCGTATGCCGTGGGCTTTGGCTTCTCTCCATGTGCGTTCGGCGGGTTCGGCCCAGTGGTGTGGCGCGAGGTCGAAGGTGGCCCAGTGCACCGGGATCATCAGAGCACCGCGGACGTCGAGGTGGGTGGCGACGCCCTGCTCGGGGAACATGTGCACGTCGGCCCAGTCGTGGTCGTAGGCTCCCACCTGGATGAGTGTCAGGTCGAACGGGCCGTAGCGGGTGCCGATGTCGGCGAATCCGGGGAAGTAGCCGGTGTCGCCGGAGTAGAAGGCGCTGCGGGTGGGCCCGCTGATCACCCAACTGGCCCAGAGCGTCTGGTCACGGCGCAGCCCTCGGCCGGAGAAGTGCCGGGCCGGCGTCGCGGTGAGTTCGATACCGGCGACCTGGGTGCTCTGGTGCCAGTCGAGTTCGGTGATGCGGGACTGCGGGACGCCCCAGTGTGCGAGGTGTGCCCCGACCCCCAGCGGAACCACGAACGCCGTCGTGGGGTGGGCGGCCGTGAGCTGCTGGATGGTCGGCATGTCGAGGTGGTCATAGTGGTCGTGGGAGATGACCACGGCATCGGGCCGGGGCAACTCGCTCAGGGCGATCGGGGGCTCGTGCAGCCGGTGGGGTGCGAGCATCGGCAGCGGCGAGCAGG
Organism: Hamadaea sp. NPDC051192; assembly: GCF_040682475.1. Taxonomy (NCBI): domain Bacteria; kingdom Bacillati; phylum Actinomycetota; class Actinomycetes; order Micromonosporales; family Micromonosporaceae; genus Hamadaea; species Hamadaea sp. NPDC051192. Next base: position 16,027 of record NZ_JBFBAZ010000110.1, on the reverse strand, counting down.
CCCTGCTCCACACCGGGTCGAGCAGGACCCGGCTTCCGTCGATCTCGATCATCGCGGTGGAGTGGCCGTGCCAGGTGACGTATAGACCCGCCGAGTCGGCTGACCGGTCGTTGACCAGGGGTATGGGCTGGTGGGACAGCGGTCAGTGCGATCGAGGTGTTGGTGGGAACGCTGTTACGGAACCGGCCGCCGGAGTATTGGGGTGAGCGCTGCAGCCGGGCGCGGTGAGCACCGGCCGGTGTGGCGCCCAGCTGTGCGATGGCGGTTGAGACGAACGGAGGCCGGTGATCCATGTGCGCTGGGTTCCTCTGCCGAAACGGGGGTGGAAAGGCACCGGCGGTGCCGATCGCCTTCGTGTCATCGGTCGCGCTGCGGCGAGCAGGCAACCGGCAGCGGCCGGGACGGCTAGCGGTAGCTCGCGAGCTCGCCGTCCGAGTTGAAGGCGGGGCCGCTGACGCCTTCAGCTGCCGGCAGCAGTGCGCAGGCGCTGGGGGAAGCCGATGCCGGTCATCTTCTCCGACAGCGCCCACAGACGGTGGGCGGATTCGGGGTCGCTGGCGGCCTCCGACCGGCCGACGAGGGTGGGTCCGCCGGTGCGTTCGCCGCTGCCGTCGGGGCCGACGTAGCTGCCGCCGGGCAGATCCTCGACGGCGGCGTACAGCGTGGGCAGGGCACCGGCGGTGCTGTCCTGGCCGATGACCGCGTTGATGGCGTTGATGATGCCGCGCCGTACAGGGCTGGTGACGCCACTGGTCAGGTTGGTCTGTGACCAACCGGGATGAGCGGCCAGTGCGCGCACGGGCGAGCCGACGGCGGTGAGGCGGCTCTGCAGCTCCAGGGTGAACAGCAGCACGGCCAACTTCGACTGGCTGTAGGCCCGGTTCGGGTTGTACTCGCCGGTCAGGTTCGGGTTGTCGAAGTTGATTCTGGTGCTCGCCGGGATGCGGTGCGCGTTGGACGACAGGGTGACGACCCGGTCGGTGATGTGCGGCAGCAGCAGGTTGGTCAGGGCGAACGGGCCCAGGTGATTCGTGGCGAACTGGGTCTCGAACCCGTCGGCAGTGGCGGACTCGGGAAGGGCCATCACACCGGCGTTGTTGATCAGCAGGTCGAGGTCACCCTGCCACGTCTCGGCGAAGCGGCAGATCGAGGACAGGTCGGCGACGTCGAGTTCGCGGACTTCCAGGGGGCCGCGGGCGCCGGTGATCGAGGCGGCGGCCGTCCGGCCGCGGTCGATGTTACGCACGGCGAGCACGACGCGGGCACCGGCGCGGGCCAGGGCGGCGGTGGTGGTGATGCCGAGGCCGCTGCTGGCACCGGTGACGACGGCGGTGCGGCCGGTCAGGTCGGGCAGGTCAGCGGCGGTCCAGGAGGAGGTCTTTGCCATGCACCCAATGTAAGCGCCGCTTACAAAGTAAGCAACAGTAACAATGTTGCTTTCGATTACATCGAGGTAAGGTGCGATCATGACGTCGCGCCCCTATCACCACGGAGACCTCCGCGCCACGATGCTGACCCTCGCCGAACGGACCCTGCGCACCGAGGGCCCCGCAGGGCTGTCACTTCGGGAACTGGCCCGTGAAGCGGGGGTAAGTTCAGCCGCGCCGCTACGTCACTTCAAGGGCAAGCAGGCCCTACTGGACGCCCTGGCCCTGGACGGATTCGACCGGCTCGCCGCCACCCTGACCTCGGCGATCGACGAGGCCGGCGACGTCTTCGCCGACCGGCTCGACGCCCTCGCCCGCGCCTACCTCGATTTCGCCGTCGCCAACGGAGCCCTGCTCGACCTCATGTACGGCCGCAAACATGAGACCACCGCTCCCGACGAGTTGCGTGATGCCAAGTACCGACTTGGATCCCTGGCCGCAGACCTGATCGCCGAGGGGCAGCAGCGGGGTGAAGTCCGCGCCGGATCCCTGGAGAGCCTCACCGGACCGCTCACGGCCACCCTCCAGGGAATGACCGCGATCGCGATAAGCGGAGGGTTCACCGCCGAACAGATCGAGATCAGCCGCACTGACACGATCGCCTTCACGCTGCGCGGCCTCGCCCCCTGAAAGCGACGCGATACCACGGACCGCTGCGGGCCGCAGCCCGAACCCCAGCGCAGCCCCAGTACATGCGTCTGTTCCACCAGACACCTGCCTCGCTTGCAGCCCTCGAACGCAGCGCCGTAGTCCACGACCGTGCTATCAGCGTTATCGCAGCGGTGGGCCAACCCGGTACCAGCAGGCCGAAGAACATCGACCCGCCGCCGAAGCTGACCGACGTTGGGCCTCCAGGATCAGGACCGGCGAACAGACCAATCACCTGCCTGCGCATCCGACGGTGTCGGCCCGCAAGCCGACACCGTGGCCGCACCATCACCCGACGGGCAGGTCAGCCGCTACCGCCAGGTGACCACGAGGGGAGAAGTTTAGGGACGTATCCCGCCCCGGAGATCGACCTGCACCTCGACCGAGTTTGAGCAGCTCGGCAGATAGAGGTACGTGCGGTTGGGTACGCGTTTCGACCATCGAGGACGGGCTTGATCGAGGGGCACCAACCTGCGCCCCTCGCTCTAGTTGACGAAGAAGGGCGTCGCTCGGATGACGATCAGCCCGCCGGCGCACGTCCCGCAAGCCGGGCAGCGCGCATCCGTTCCGCAATGCTGCGCGAAGACCCTGATCTGGTAGCCGCTCCATCCGCTCAATCCCAACGCTCGCAGGTGAGGTAACAGTTCATCCACATGCAACCGATCCACACCGAAGCGGATCTTTGTACGTCAGCGTGTGCCTGACTCTGTAGCGAAACCCGAACGCCGGACAGAACGTCGTCCGTGCCGACGCCGTCGACCGTGACGCGGCCCTTCTCGAGAGCTGGCACTCGCGCATCGTCAACTGGGGTTTCCCCCGGTCGCGCATTGACCCTTGAGGGCCGCTGATCTGGATTTGTCCCCCGGACACGGGGACAGCTGGGACGCGAAGATTCCCCTCCGGCAGGCTCGTCGTGACTGCGACGCGAGAGAGCGGCCGGGCTGTCATACTCCCTCACCATGAGGCGGATTGATCGTCGTTGGTTAGGCTGGGTTCTTGTCGTCGTCGCCCCTTTGATCGTGGCGGTCGCGGTGGTCGCCGATGGGTTCGCTCGCCAGGGCTACGTCTACGCGCGTGCCTTCGCCTTCCCGCTTCTTGCCGTTCCGCTCGCTGTGGGCCTTCTGGCCCTGAGCGCGCATCTGTTGATCCGGCGTCGCAACCTGCGCCTGTTCCTCGTCTGGTTCAGCGTGGTGGCCGCTCTCCTTGGCGGATGTCTGGGGCTGCAGGCCAGCGCCTTCCTTACGACCTTCGACCCGGGAGACCGGACGATCCTGGCCGATACTCCTAGGTTTCGCCTAGTCTCCTACCGCGCTGAAGGCCTCTTCGCAGGATCGGAAACCGTACTGCGGGTGCAGTCGAGAAACGGTCTCATGAGCCGCGAGGGCCTGATCGACATCGCCTGCTTTTCTGATCCGTACCGTACGGATGGCAACGAGTGGATCTTCGGCTCTGCAACGTTCAGCGGAGAGACAGAGATCGAGGCCGTTGCCGAGGACGGCACTACCTGGCGGATTTCATTCGACGCCGTATCACTGGCTGCACCACAGCCACTGGATCGCTGTACCGATGCGCCGGCTTTTGCCGACTGATGCGCCCGGTCGCGTACGGCCACTCGCGGCGTAGGCAAGGCGCCGGGGTGCTCACCCTTGGGGGTTCCAGGGCTGCGGCTTGCTGGTAGGCGGCACGCCGGGCCTGACGGCGATGCTCACGTTCGGCGGGATCGCGTATCCACAGGTCCAGCTTATCGGCCTGTCGTTCATCGCTTGCTCACGCCTGCTGAGGGGAGCGCCCTCCGGGACGGCGCCACTGCCGTGGCCAGGTAATCCCGGGCAAGTTGTGGCAGAGGTCCGCCAGAAACCGTATGCGCTGGCGGTCTCGATGGTGATGCCGAGCAGCCAGCCGGCCCGATCGGTTTGATCGATCCGGCCGGCCTCAAGAGCGAGCAGCGTGTCGATGCGTTTCGTGACCCCACCAGATGGCTCACTGATCCGAGAAAGCCGCTCCAGTCGACGGATCTGCAACGTCATGGGTGGCGTTGAGCGCCGGCCGATCCTTAACACCGACGTCCAGGTCCAGGGATCGCGTGATCTGCCGCACCAGTCGTGCGCCGAGGAACGCTGTAACCAGGACCGCCCCCGTCTCCGCTGTCCACAGCGGATAGGCCACGAGGCGCGTGTCCAGCGCCGTCTTCTCGAACATGCCACCGTGCGAGGTAACCATGTCGTGCAGCCAGATACATCCATTGAGCGACACAGTTGTGATTGCGCCCGTCCACCACCGATTGACCAGGGATGGTTGCGGGTGAGGGTCACGTGCCCGCTGCACGTCCCGAACCACGAGGTATGGAATGAGCCATCCGCCGATCGACCGTTCTCGCCCTCGTGACGGCGTGCCGCCTAGGAGTTCGGCCTTGCGCCGAGCCCGGTAGAGCCAGGTGCTGAAGGCGCAAGCCGCGAATAATGGCCCAAGAATCCACACCCTGCCGACCGCAACGGCCCCGAGGTTTCGCGGCATCAGATCGTTGAGCAGCTCGTACGCCAGCAGGGCGGGTAACACCGGGTCGCTATTGCCGTGCACCACCACGTTGATCCGGTGTTCGTAGTTTCCCATGGCAACGATCGTGCGCAGTACATCACCGATCGCCCACAGAGCCAGCGCGACCACCGTTAATCGGGCAGGGAACCGCAGGCCGCGCGGCTCCCGCCCAATCGGCGTCGCTCCCACCGGCCGATTGCTGATCGTCTTCTCCACAGTTCGCCCATCCCGTAGGCCTTCATGGCTCCTGCTTTCACCGTGCAGTTCAGCCGCAGAACGGCCACTTGGCCGTCGACTGCCAGAGCTGTAGCGGCCCAGCCGTACCTTGGCTCCTGACGCTAGCCTCAAATGCTGGTCTGACGCAGGTCAGCCCCCGGGACAGGTGGAATCACCTCCGCTGAACTCCACGCAGTGCGCCGGGGCCGCAGGCGGCGGACTCGACGGGTGCAGGGTGCGCCACATTCCGGCCGCACCTGCCAACCCCGCCGGCACGAGCAGCACAGCAAGACCGAGGAAGCCTATGAACGTCTTGCGCATCCCGCCCGCCCATGCCAGGACGGCGAGGATCACGGGGCCACCCGCCAGGAGCGCCGCGAGCCATAGTCCCGCGTGCGCGCTCTGAGCCGCGTACAGGGCCGTCGTTTCGCTGCTGCCGCTGTACGAATCGGCCCACTGACCCAGTGCGAGGGAAAGTAGCCGACATATCAACGCGAAGGTCGCGACGACCCAGGCGGTGCTCAAAACGCCAACCGCGACGCGCAGACTCGACCGGCGGCGTGGCGTCGCTGAAACGCTGGGACTCATGAGGCAAACCCTTCTGCCATCGCGACGAACTGGAGTGGGTACGGCGCGGTCATGGCCGCAACACCGCTACGACCGTCCTTGTCGCCGCGGCGATCAGCGCGTCGTCATACCCGGCGTCGCGTTCGTCGCGGGTGGACATAATGGCTAATACGATCGGCGCGCTATCAGGTGGCCACACCACGGCGATGACGTTGCGCGTTGCGTAGAACGCGGCCCCGGTCCTGTCTGCGACTGTCCAGCCACCCGGAACGCCAGCCCGAACGAGCTTGTCGCCGGTGGTGTTACGGCGAAGCCAATCGACCAGCACATCGCGGTCCTCGGCGGACAGCGCTTGGTCCACGGCGTACGCTCGCAAGTCGGAGGCGAGCGCCCTCGGCGTGCTCGTATCACGGTCGTCACCCGGCTTGACATCATTGAGCGCGGGCTCCCGGCGCTCCGGATCAGTGACCTGGTCGCCGATCTCGCGCAGCTTCCGCTTCAGTCCGGCCGGGCCGCCGAGCAAATCCAGCAACAGATTGCCGGCTGTGTTGTCGCTGTACCGCACAGCCGCGTCAGCCGCCTCGCGAACACTGATGCCCGTGGCCACCCGGTCCTTCGTGATCGGTGAGTAGCCCGCGAGCTCGGCTGCTGTGTATCGGATCACCCGGTCAAGCTCGGCTGGCGACGTCTCGTCCAATACCGCCGCCGCGGCCAGCGCCTTGAAAGTCGATGCGTAGCCGAACCGCTCGTCGGCGCGATGCTCGACGGTGCGCCCGGAGCCGGTATCCACGGCGTAGATTCCGAGTCTCGCATCAAACCTGGTTTCGAGCTGAGCGAACTCCGGACTCGTGATGGCGGCCGATGCCGCTGCAGTGCCCGGTTCGCCTATGCGGTCGGCAGGCGATTCGGTCGCGGAACAGCCGGCAAGCGCTCCGAGTCCCAGCGCGGCCGCGAGAGCCAACGCGGCCCGTCGGACGGTGGGTGCAGTGGATCCGAGCATCTTGAAATGTGTCCTCTCGTCGCCCGATGTGGCGAAACCTTGTCTGTCCGGGGGTTCATGCCCGGACACCGGAGAAAGCTTTGCACCGCAGGGCATATACGGTCCAAGACACAGATGTGCTGATCCATGCGAAATATGCATAGCTGTAGGCTGCCGGCTGTGGACATCGTTGAAGCATGCAGGGCATTCGTGGCGGTCAGCGGGCATGGCAGCTTCACGATCGGCGCGGCGGCGGCTCGCATCCCACAACCGGTGGCCAGTCGGCGAGTTGCGGCGCTGGAGGAACATTTCGGCGCCAAGCTGTTCGACCGCACGTCCCGCAGCGTCACACTGACGGCGTTCGGCCACGACATGCTGCCCGCAGCCCGACGCCTCGTCGAACTGGCCGAGGCGATGGAGCAGGACGCCGGGCGCGCGAAACTTCGGCCGTTCCGACTGGCGGTACCGGCGGTCTGTTCGCCCCGCCATTTGGCCAGGCTGGTCGCTGACGGCCGCCTAGCCGACCTGCACCTCGACCCCCAGCCGGCCGGGCCGCGCGAACGCAGGGACTTATCCAGGTCGCTGGAGGTGCGGGCCGCTCTGGTCGCGGTTGCGCCGGACGAGGCGACCTGGCGGGTACCCCTGGGGCTGGCCGGGACTACCGAAACCGAAAGCTCGTCCATCTTTCTCGAATCCCTGCGGGCGAGCCGGGCCGACCGGGTCGCCCGCCCACGTCGCATCTGGCTCCAGCCTGAAGACGACGTACCACACGTACGAGACCGGATGATCCGGCTACGCGACGCGGTCGGCCTCCAACTGGCGCAGGTCACGGCCGCACCGTCATTCGTCGCCGCCGCAGGCCAGGTGCTCGGTTCGACTGACCTGCTGCTCTGCTCGTCCAGCCAGGCCCACGATCTCGGGCTGCACTGGCGGACTATCGGCGAGACGCAACTGGACCGGGGCTATGGCGTCGCGGCTGGCCAGCGACCGGATGCAGTGCGGCTACGGACCAGCCTCAACGGCCCGATCGCACGCTGCCTCGGCGCGTCTGCAGCGCCGGCAAGCGCCAAGCGAAGGTCTAGCGAGGATGCCGAGAGAATGGCGTGAACGTGACGATGACTATCCGCGAGGTCCGCGAGGCGCTGCACGACGCCGGTCTACGTGGCTCGTTCCTGGTCCGCGATCTGCACACCGGCGAGGAAATCGGAATCGACCCTGAGCGGCAGTTCCCGATCGCCTCGCTAGTGAAGGTACCGCTCGCCGTCGCGGTCCTCGAACGGATCGCTCGCCGGGAACTCGACCCAGCGACCCCGATCGAGGTCGCACCCGGCCGAGCCGACAGCCAAGGGCCGACCGGGATGAGCAAGTTCCGGTATCCGGCGCGAATCGCCTTGGACGACTTGCTCTACCTCAGTACATCGATCAGCGACGGCGTCGCGGCGGACGCACTGTTCGCGCTCATACCGCCAGCGGAGGTCACCGCCGAGCTGCGGAACCTCGGCATCGAGGGCATCACCGTGCGCCACCGCATCGTGGACCTTACCGACACGCCGGCGGAACGGCTGCATCGTGGGGAGGCACACCTGGCGCACTCGCTCGCCATCAGGGCAGCTACCGCCGGCCACGGCCACCCGATGCCTCAGCTCGATGTGACCCGAGCGAACGCCGGCTCGGCACGCGCGTTCGTGGACCTACTGCAGGCGTTGTGGACGCCGTCGCCGATTCACCCCGCAGCCGCCGCCCGGGTGCGGGAGCTGTTGGGCGACAACGTACTGCGACACCGGCTGGCACCCGATCTAAGCTCGGACCTGTCGCGCTGGTCGTCGAAGACCGGCACACTGCTCAACCTGCGGCACGAGGTCGGCGTGGTCGAACACGCCGACGGGCAAGTCCTGGCAGTCGCCGCTCTCACCGAATCTCGGGTCCCGGCGGTATTCCAGCCGAGCGCGGAGGCATTGGTAGGCCGAGTCGCCCGAACCTTCCGCGACCAGCTCAGGCGGCAAGACACCGCCGGACGGTCCTTGTAGGTGGAGCACGTTCGAACGGTGATGCCCATACAGCGGGCGGCGGCAGGGCCACGTCATCTGTGATGCTCACCGAGTCCGCACCGATGACTTCGCGCCATGATTGCGCTCTTCGCCTTCCGTATCGCACCGGGCAGACAACCCCGTCCGGGCGGGCTTCACAAAGGCCACAGCACGGGTACGAGCAGTACCGCCACGGCCAGGAACCAGGCCACCAGCGGCAGGCCGAGTCGCCAGTAGTCCCCGAAGCGGTAGCCTCCGGGTTCCTTGACCATGAGATTCGCCGCCGTCGCGATCGGGGTGAGAAACGACGCGGCGGCGGCGACGCCGATGCACATCATGACCGGTTGCACGGCCACGCCCACCTCGCCGGCCGCGGCGGCGCCGATGGGGATGACGATCAGCGCGGTCGCGGTGTTGCTGATGACTTGACCGAGCGTGACCGTCAGCAGGAACAGCCCGAGCAGCAGGAGCATCCCGCTGGCGCCGAACGCCGTCACTATCAGGTGGGCGAGGGTGTCGGCCGCGCCGGATTGCTGCATCGCCACCGACAGCGGGATCATGCCGGCCACGATGACCAGTGTCGTCCAGGAGATCCCGTGGTACGCCTGCCGCATGGTGATGACCCTGGTGACGATCATGGCGCCCCCGGCCACGACGGCGGCGATCGCGGGCGGGATGAGTCCCGTCGCGAGCAGGATGATCATCGCCACGAGGACGGCGGTCGCACGAGCAGCACCTGGGCCGAGAGGGATGGCCTGACGGCGTACCGCTGCGGGAGCGTCCACGACGACGACGCCTCCCTCGACGCTGATCTGGCGTTCGAGCGCCTGCCAGGAACCTTGCACGAGCAGCGTGTCACCCGGGGCGAGGGTGACCGGGTCCTCGCCGAGGCTTTCACCGGCCCGATGAATCGCGAGGATGACCAGTTCTCCGCTGTCGGTCGGCATGCCCGGATAGACGCGGTCGCCGACGAGCGGGGACCGCGGGGTCAGGATTACCTCGGCGGCGCCGAGGCTTTTGGTGATGGGTTTCTGGTTGAGCTGATAGTGCTGGGCCAGGGTACGGGCGTGGCCGCCCAGGTCGGGTGGTAGCGACCGGGGCGTGCGTTGTGGGAGTAGCCGCGCGCCGAGCAGGACGGTGATGGCGATCGTTCCAATGACGAGTGGGATGCCGACCTGGGCGTACTCGAAGAAGCCGAAGGGCCGGCCCCCGGCGTCGGCGGCCGCCTGCGAGATGAGCAGGTTGATCGGGGTCGCGGTCAGGACCAGCAGGGATCCCGCGTGCCCGGCGAAGGCCAGTGGCATCGCCATCGTGGACGGAGATCGGCGGAGCCGGACGGCCAGGAGCACGACCATCGGCAGCAGGGCGGCGGTGGCGCCGTTGACGCTGATGAGCGCGGCGAGTAAGGCGGCCAGGACCATGGTGGCGACCAGTAGCCGGCGTGGCTGGTCGCCGGCCCGGCGGGCGAGTTGCTGCCCGGCCCAGGTGGTGACGCCCGCGACGTTGAGTCCCTCGCTGACGATGAACAGGCCGGCGATGAAGGCGATGACCGGATCGCCGAATCCGGCGAACACGTCGCCGGCCGGAAGGACCCCGGCGGCCCAGAGCGCGATGGCCGAGCCTACGGCGACGATCTCGACAGGCAGCTGGTTCCACACGAACAGCACGATCACGACCGCCAGCACTAGCAGGCATATCGTGGCGTCGCTCATGCCCGGGTTCCCCGGCTACGGCAGCTGGACCGGGGCACCCGGCCCGAGCGGGATGCCGATCAAGTACCAGGCGACGAAGAACAGTAGCCAGGCTACGGAAATGATGAGCGTGTACGGGATCATGAGTGACACGACGGTGCCGACGCCGGCCTGTTTCCGGTACTTCTGGGCGAGCAGGACGATGAACGGCAGGTACACCATGAGTGGGGTGACGACGTTCATCGGCGAGTCACCGACCCGGTACGCGGCCAGGACGGTCTGCGGCGCGACGCCGAGGCGCAGGAACAGCGGCACGAAGATGGGGGCGAAGATCGCCCACTTCGGGATGACCCCGGGGATGATGATGTCCAGGATCAGTGTGACGACGATGAATCCGATGAGCAGCCACAACGGGCCGATGTTGGCGCTTTCCAGTCCGTCGGCCATCTTCACCGCGGCGACGGTGGCCATGTTGGTGTAGTTGAAGTAGGCGATGAACTGCGCGATGACCAGCAGCATGAAGATCAGCCCGCCGAGGCCGGCGAACGTTTTGGTAATCGCCGCCATCGCGGCCGAGCTTCCCTTGAGGGTCCCGGCGCCGGCGCCGTAGCACAGACCGCAGACCAGGAAGATCAGCATGATGAGGAAGATCAGGCTGTCCATGAGCGGCGAGTCCTCGACGAGGCTGCCGGTCTCCGGGTTGCGCAGGATGCCCCAGGACGGCACCGACAGGAGCAGAATCACGGCGAGCACCACCAGGAAACCCCACAGGGCGTACCGCAGTCCTCGGGCCTGATTCTCCTCCGGGCCGGTCTGCCCGTCAGGTGCCACGTCGTCGCCTACGCCGGTGGCCGGTTCCGCTCCGGAGAACTTGCCCAGCCGGGGCTCGATGACTTTCTCGGTGATGAAGGTGATCAAGAAGGCGAGGAAGATCGTCGAGCCGATGCCGAAGAACAGATTCGCCGTCAGCCCAATGGAGCGTGACGGATCCACCAGAGCTGCCGACTCGTTGGTCACCTCCGTCACGATCCCGTCGATCGGGGTGATGAGGATGTTCACCCCGAACGTCGCCCCGACCGCGGCGAAGGCGGCGGCCAGACCGGCCAGCGGATGGCGGCCGACGCTCATGAACGCGACCGCACCCAGTGGGATGAGGACCAGGTATCCGGCGTCGGAGGCGATCGAGGACACGATGCCGAGGAACACGATGATGAACGTCAGCGACCATTTCGGGGCGACGGCGACCAGTTTGCGGATCAGCGCCCCGATCAGCCCGGCCTGCTCGGCCAGACCCACGCCGATCATGGCGACGAGGATGACGCCGACGACACCGAAGTTGGTGAAGTTCTGCACCGCCGAGGTGAAGATGAATCGGATGCCGTCGGCGGTGAGCATGCTCTTGATCTCGGTCGTCTGGGTGTGCGTCTCGACCGGCGGATTCAGATCGTGCGGCGTCAACGAGGGTTCGTAGGTACCGCCGTCGTAGGTCTGCTCGGCCACCACCGGCGCCGGCTCGGCGACTTCGTAGGTCACCTTCACGCCGACCGCCGACAGGATCGCCGACAGCACGATGATCAGTCCGATCAGGATGAGGAAGATCATCACCGGGTGGGGCACCTTGTTGCCCACGCGTTCGACACCGTCCAGCATTCGCTGGCTGAAGCTGCGTTTGCCGTCGTTCGCCGCCGTCTGTGCGCTCACACCCGTGCCTCCGGCCTCTCGTCGCCCGCGTACATGTCGCTACCGGCCGCCGTCGGCCGGCGGCGCGATGAAGCCGCACGCCAGCTCAGCCAGCAGACGCGCGCCGAACCCGGAGCACCCAGCCGTCTCCCAGCCATCTGCCTTCTCGTTCTGGGCGGTTCCGGCGATGTCGATGTGGGCCCACGGCCGGCCGGCGACGAACTCCTCCAGGAACAACGCGGCGTGAATGGCCGCAGCGTTAGGCCCGCCCATGTTCTTGATGTCAGCGACCTGCGAGTTCAGCTCACTGCGGTAGCGATGCGCCAACGGCAACTGCCACACCGGCTCGTCCACCGCCTGCGCCGCCGCTTTGACCTGGTCGATCAGCGGCTGATCGTTGCCCATCACCCCGGCGATCTCGGTACCGAGGGCACGCATGCACGCACCGGTGAGGGTCGCGATATCGACGATCGCGTCGCCCGGCTCCTCAGTGGCGAGCACGAGAGCGTCAGCCATGACCAGCCGTCCCTCGGCGTCGGTGTTCACGACCTCGACCGTGGTGCCGCCCCGGATGACCAGGACGTCTCCGAGCTTGGTCGCCGAACCCGACGGCATGTTGTCGGTACACATCAGATAGCCGGTCACGGCGACCGGGCAGTCCAACTCGCGCAGGACGCTCATCGCGGCCAGGATTGCCCCGGCCAGACATGTCGTTCTTCATCGTCGCGTGCACGGCGTCGGCCGGTTTCAGCGCGATACCGCCCGAGTCGTACATGATGCCCTTGCCCACCAGCGTCAACCTCGCCCGCGGTGAACCGTCCGGCCGGAAGGTCAGCTTGACCATACGAGGTTCGTCGACGCTGCCCGCGTTCACACCCAGCAACCCACCACAGCCCAGGTCCAGCAGAGCCGCCTTGTCGAACACCTCCACGCTCAGCCCGGCCTGAGCGCCGAAGGTTTGGGCGACCTCGGCGATGCGCGCCGCGTTCAGCACACTCCCCGGGCAGTTGGCCAGGTCTCGGGCCAGCGCGGTCGCTCGGGCGTACGCAGCGCCGCGGCGGGCACCGGCACGTAGCTGCTCCAGATCACCGTCCGCGATCACGGTCACTGCGCCGATCGGCTCGGCCGTGCCGTCGCTGGTCTTCAGCGGGGTGTACGCGTACCGGGCCAGCAGCGCGCCTTCGACTGCGGCTTGGGCCATCGCCGCCGGATCCGTGCGGTCCGCCGACGGCAGCCGGATCGCCAGCTCGGTGTAGCCGGTAGCCGCCCGCGCATATTCGGCCACGGCGGTACGCAGCCGGGCCGAGTCGAGGCCGTCCGGCGATCCGGTGCCGTAGACGATCACCAATTGGCCCTCGCCGGGCAGCGCCAACGCCTGACCCACCTGACCGGTGAATCCGGCAGCCGTCAGCGCATCCCAGGAAACTCGCACGTCGGCCGGTACGTTGCCGTCCGTCCCGATCGGCACACCGAGTACCGGCCGCTCGCCCGAGTCCGACAAGCTCACGACCTCGATCGCCGGATTGTGCTGCCAAGCCGGAACCGGATCGACCTTGTCCAATGCCAATGTCATCGCGATGCCCCCAGACGCCCCGCAACCGTCCGCAACCCGGCCTTCACGGACCCACCTGGACTAACGCAGCTAATGTCCGAAATGTAACGATCATGACGTGATTCTCGCCGACGGCGCAACGGCGCGTGGCGAAAACCGGAAACCTTCGCCGCCGATCGGTAATCTGGCGGGCACAGGCCCTCCCCCACGGGAGCGATGATGGTCGTAGACGTGGAACAGATCGCGCAGCGCGCCGCGACCGGAACGTTACCCAGCTGGGAGCAGGTCGACGGGATCGTCGCCGACGCCTACCGGTACGCGAGCCAAGACACCGGCGGGCACGTCGCCGACTACATCCCCGCCTTGGCCTCGGCCGAACCCGACTTGTTCGGAATCAGCGTGGCGCAAACCGACGGCGCCACGCACGGGATCGGCGACGTCGACGTCGCCTTCACGATCCAGTCGATCTCCAAGGCGTTCGTCTATGCCCTGGTGTGCGATCTGATCGGCCACGACAGCGTCCGGGAACGCATCGGCGTCAACAACACCGGGCTCGCCTTCAACTCGGTGATCGCGATCGAACTGAACGACGGCCACCCGATGAATCCGATGGTCAACGCCGGTGCCATGGCGACCACCGCGCTGATGCCCGGAGCGTCGGCCGAGGAGCAGTGGGAGGCGATCCGCTCGGGCCTGTCCGCCTTCGCCGGCCGGCCGCTGCGCCTCGACGAGGACGTTCTCAGCTCCGAGGCATCGACGAACCACCGCAACCGGGCCATCGCCCAACTGCTGCACAGCTACGGCCGGCTGGACCGCGATCCGTCTCAGGTCGTGGAGACGTACACGCGGCAGTGCGCGCTACAGGTGACGGCGACGGATCTGGCCGCGATGGGCTCGACGCTGGCCGACGGCGGCGTCAACCCCATCACCGGGGAACGCGTCGTATCTGCGACCGTCTGCCGCGACACTCTCGCGGTACTGGCCGCGAACGGGTTGTACGAACGCTCCGGTGAATGGCTGTTCGACATAGGCCTGCCCGCCAAATCCGGCGTCGCCGGAGGCATCGTGGCGGTCTGCCCCGGCAAGGCGGGCATCGGCCTGTTCTCCCCGCGCCTCGACTCGGCGGGCAACAGCATCCGCGGCCGGCTCGCAGCCGCGCACCTGTCCCGAGCCCTCGGGCTCAACGTCTTCGCCTCCGAAGCCGTCGTCACCGGATCAGCGTCACAGATCGTCACTTGATGACAGACGAGCCTCGGGTTTGCCGACGTCGTAACGGATCGCCCAGAAGAGGTTGTTCGATCAAGGCTGGTCGTCTGGGGCCTGGCCAGGGGGTTGCGATCACCACAAGGACCAAACGGCCGTCGACGGATCGCGGCAGCGGCGATCCCGTCACGACGGAGCGCAGCCGCCTAATCTCGACCCTCCCGCTGTTAAACGAGTCGTACTGGATCCGGCGCTCGGGTGGTGGATCCATGTCACGACCCGGGTCGGGCGATGTGGCTCTGTCGCTGATCTTGTGACGGGCGCGTCGCCGCTCCGAGATCTTCCGCGTGAATCGGTCTCATGTGGACGAGTTCCTCCCACACCTGTGAGCGTTGGAGATTCAGCGGATAGAACGGCTACCGGAACAGACCACGGTCTTCGCCCACGATCGCGGAACGGATGCCCGCCCGGGCAGCTCGTCTGGCTCACCGGCTCGGTAAGCCTGCGGCGAAGGACACCATGCTGCCGGGGCCGACCAGGTAGAAAGACACGGTAGGACCTTCGGGGATGGCATGGCTTCGACAACCAAGGCGTCCAGACGAGGAGCAGTTAGGGATGTATCCCGCCTAGGGAACCAGTCCCCTCCCCCGCCGGAACGGTCAAGGAGCGCGTCCGCTCCGCTGACAGCTCATCTTGTGGATCGCGGTTACCACGCGGTGTCGAATCCATGCTCGACCGGCCTAGAGTCCTCACCCGCCATCCTCGATGACTGCGGCGCGACCCGTCCGAGCCGCGCCGCCTGGTTCGCCACCAGTCAGATAGACCGTCGCCGGACCGCCGTAACGGCCACATTTGGCCCGTGAGCTGCGGGAATGAGTGTCAACGGTCATTTGGATCACCGGGTGGGCGGTTGTGGGGCATCCGGGCTGGCGGACAGTATTTCTCCGGATGGGCGGTCACGAGATCTGGATCTTGTTTAGGTCAGGGGTGTGACTCCTTTCCCGGCGAGGGCTTCGGCGAGGCGATGGCTGTCTCCCTTGGTCAGCACGAGGTGGGCGTGGTGTAGGAGTCGGTCGACGGTCGCGGTGGCGAGGGTTTTGGGCATGATCGTGTCGAAGCCGCTGGGGTGGATGTTGCTGGTCACCGCGATAGATCTGCGTTCGTAGGCGGCATCGATGACGCGGTAGAACGCTTCGGCGGCGTCTTGGCCGGCGGGTAGCATCCCGATGTCGTCGACGACGATCAGGTCGACTCCGCAGATCCGGGCGATGGTCCGTGCGACCGATCCGTCGACTTTTGCTTTGCCGATCGTGTGGGTCAGCGTTTCCAGGGTGAACCAGGCGACCCGCATGTCCGACTCGATCGCTGCCGCGGCCAGGCCCTCGACGAAGTGCGATTTGCCGGTCCCTGTCCGCGTACGAGCTCACATGTCGGCGGGGGTACGACCTGACGTGTCGGTCTCCGGCGGCGACGATCATGACATGGTGGGTCCGTCGGGCGCC